>JAZREH010000276.1:0-1566 GCA_045660705.1 Acutalibacteraceae bacterium | reverse complement strand
CAAGTTTGCCCTCTACCTTAACATTTCTTTGTCCGGGGTTGCCGTCGTTGGGACCCTCCTCGGTAATTTTGCCGTACCAAGCAACCTTATCATAGCCAATCTGCTCACCAAGGAATATTTCCTTTGCAACCACAGTACCATCGGTGTAAAGCATTTCATAATTGCCGAGGAAATAATCTCTGCGATACTCCTCACCCCAAGTGAAAACGCCGTCAACAAATTCGTGGTACCACGCGTGGCGGTCGGTGGTGTGAACAAGTTCAATATAGTTGTTTTTACGGTTTGCCGCAACGCCGTAGTGGAAGTTGAACAAACGCTTAAAGCAACCGTCAACACAGGCGGTAAACGAATCGTCATCGGTATCGTCATAACTTGTATCCCAGTAGATGACATCATTATACGCCATACTTAAATATATTCTGTTGCGTTGCAGATATATCGGTCTGGTAGCACCCCAGTTAGAACACATACCGCCCGAAGTGTTATCGCCGCAACGCTCGCGGAATCCCGTCATACCCTCGCCGCGGAAATTACCGAAAACTACAGGGAATTCGCGTATTTCCTCATCAAGATGCGCACCGAAAGACCAAAACCAGTTCATGCAGATAAGGTCCTTAGGCATTTTAAGGCGTGCCTGCCAGGTGGGTTCAAGTATTCCAAGCAGACGACCGTTTTTATTCCACGCAAAGTATATATAGTTAAGTGCGCCGCCGTGACCGACACCGTCGGGTGTTTCGGCATTAAGCAGTTTATCGCACCAAATCATTGTCTTTACATTCTTTGATGCAAGATAGTCGTGAATTTTAAGCAAATCCTCGGCAAGTATCTCATCGTTAGACATAATACGCTTGCGGCAACGGTCGCAAATGTTTATAGAATAATACTCATCGTGACCGATATTGATTACATCGGGATTAAAGACCTCAATAACCTCGTCAAGCACATCAAAAAGCAGTTTATACGAATCTGGGTTTGACGGGCAGAATGTGTCGGGATACGGGTCTTCGGGGCGTTCAGCAAGTTCGGGGTGGCGTGTAAGCAGATAATCGCAGTGCGAGGTCGACGGAACTTCTGGAATTATCTTAATATCGCGCTGGGCACAGTAATCCACCAAATCCTTAACCTCATCCTGTGTAAGGAAAGAACCGCCACCGTTATTTGAGTGAATTGAGTTCTTACGCCAAGGATATGTAAATTCCTGAAGTTTTTTAGACTTACCCGAATACTCCGACATAAAAGCGGCATACTCTTCCCAACCCTCATTGATTTCGGGATGGCGTTTATACTCCATAGCGCCGCCAATTTCAAGCATAACCGTATTATGACGGAAGTAAACCATCATATCAATAAAGTTCTTGAATTCCCTTATTTCACTTCTTGCGGGCATCATAAGTTTTATGCCGCGGAACGGACTGAACGGATAATCACATATGCACTCGGCACCAAACAATCCGTCATCGTCAAGACAACGAAGAATTGTCATAAGACCGTAGACTGCCCCGCTGTTTGTATCCGAAAAGACCGAAATTTCATCACCGTTACGCTTTAAAATAAAGCCCTCCGGCT
>JAZREH010000275.1:0-6928 GCA_045660705.1 Acutalibacteraceae bacterium | reverse complement strand
CAACATTAAATACGGGGAAACTTGGCATAAATTCAAGGTGCAGAAAATCAATTACATTTCCGTCCCTGAAAATGCGGTCAATCATATTACCGATACCGCCGCTCAAAACAAGGGTAATAGCCCAAAACATAAGTTTATTTCTGGCACCGTGTTTTAAAAGAAGTGCAATACATACGAGCATTACAACAACGGTAACCGAAACAAGAAGCCATGTGTAGCCACTTAACATTCCCCAAGCGCCACCCTTATTGTGAATGTAGGTAATGTCGATAAACCCCGGAATAAAATCAGCCGAAGCACCCAAGGTAAAGTTATTCATAATATAAAACTTGGTATACTGGTCGATTCCAATAACCGCCAGACCCAAAATCAGCGCAAGAATATACGAAACCAAAGTTTTTCCTCCATTCGGATAAGTCGATTTAGTCGATATCGTCGGCATCAAGAACGGTAAAACCCGAATCAGAATCCTCAGCCGCCTTTGAACTGCTGATAACATCAACTATTTCGGTGTTGTCGTCGGTTACCGATTCGGTATGTATTTCCACTGTTTCCTCAGCGACGGGTTCTTCAGATGCTGTGAAAAAACTTTCGGGATTTGGTGCCTTATCAATAGCAACAGCTACCGCCTCGACCATATTTTCGGGATTCATCGGCACAACATCGGGAAGTTTCTGAAGTATTTCAAGATGCTCCTCATAACTGCGGGACACCTGCGCTTTGAAAGCAGAAACTTCAAGTTTAAGTTTATCGAAAAGTATCTGTTCGCGCTTAACACTGTCAGCCGCCGCTTTTTCGATGGCATCGCGTTTAAGTTCTGCCTTACCGACCATCGACTCAAGTTCCTTTTGAAGTGCATCACGGCGCTCCTGTGCCTTGCGCTCAAACTCCTCAGCAACCTCTTTTTCCCTTGCGGTAATCAGTTCAATGTTCGCCTCGGCGTTCTTAATAATCTGCTCGCTTTTAGCTTTTGCCTCATCAACAATCTGGTCGGCAAGTTTTTGCGCGCTTACAAGAACATTCTGTATACTGCTTTGCGAATTTTTATAGTTTTCAACCTCTTTTTCTGCAGCCTCAACCTTAGCCTGCAAATCCTTAAGGGTGCGTTCAAACAGTTCGTAATCAGCCTCTACCTTATCAAGAAGAATGTCAACCTCCTCCTGCTTGTAGCCGCCAACTGCCTTTGAAAACTTAACATTTCTTATGTCTTTAGCGTTCAACATAAATGTTCCTCCTATACATATTTGTAAAATTCGATAATCGTTCGCGCCTTTCGTGTCACGCCCGAAACCGATTTAATTTCAAATCTTCCTTTACCCCTGACGGTAACACGGTCACCGTCAGATACGGTACGGGTAATCTTCTGGCAGGCAATCGAGTTCACCGAAACATATCCGTTTTCAATCATTTCGGCAGAAGTGCCGCGCGAAACACCGCAAAGTGCACCCACAACACAGTCAAGCCTTAAAGAAGCAACCGTACTGCTGCAAAGCGTTTTTACACCCGCCTGTGGCAGAGGTTCGGTAAAACCCAACGACAAATTAACCCCTGTACTCCCGACCTTTTCACACTGCGACATTACATAGTCCGCAATTTCGGCGGTAAGAAAAACCACCGCCCTGCCCTTTTCGACAAGAATATCGCCGACCGCCTCACGCACGAGTCCCAGCCCCATAAGCGCACCCAGAAAATCGCGGTGCGAAAGGGTATCACACGCCCTGAAAGTAAAGGTAATGGCAGTTATGGGGAAATCGGGGTCGTCGCACCAATCGGGCCTGCAGCAAAGCATTGTCCTTTCGGCACCGTCAAAACCGCCGAAAAATGAGTACCTTGCGCCAATACGGGATAACTGCCCGTCGGCAACCGCCGCCTCACTCGGTGATAAAAAGCCCAGAAAACGCGGCACACCCGTACGCTCACAAATAGTGTTTGTATCGGATATACGTGCCGATATAAGTGCCGAGTCCATTAGAAGTACATCTTACCTTCGTCAAATTCCTCAAGCATAAGTTCGCCCATAATATCAACACCAAACGGTACAATAAGGAAAGTGCCGTTTGCAACCTTGCGCATATTGCCGTTGTTAGCATATGCCACACCGCTTAAAAAGTCGATGATTCGGCGCGAAATTTCGCGGTTTGCCGCCTCAAGATTAAGTACAACCGCCTTTTTATCGTTAAGGTGGTCGGCAATTGAGGTTACATCCTCAAAACGGTCGGGACGCACAAGAACCATCTGCATCTGTGACGCGTTCTGTTGGAAGTTTGCGTTTTTCGATTTAATTATACGGGGAGTGGTATCAACCCTTTTGGTGGCATAGGTATCTTCGGAAACCTTTTTCTTCTGTGCGGCTTCCTCCTCTGCTACAACCTCTTCCTCCTCAAAATCGTCCTCGTCAGGAACATTAAGAATGTTTTTAATGCTGTCAAAAAATCCCATATCTATTCTCCTTAAATAATAATTTTAAATATTGTAATTTCTTCTGCCGAAAAGCGCGGTGCCAATTCTGACAAGATTTGCACCCTCGCGTATTGCGGCGGCATAATCGTCCGACATACCCATCGAAAGAATATCCATACTACTATTATCCATTTTTTTGTCGCGAATGTCAACAAATAGTTTGCACATCTGCTCAAAATATTTACGATTTTGAAGTTCACTGTCGCAAATCGGCGGTATTGCCATCAAACCTTTTATATGAATTCGGTTAAATTGCGATATTTCGAACACCGCTTCACATATTTGGTCAGGCGAAAAACCCGACTTGCTTTCCTCTGCCCCGATATTGACTTCAAGCAAAACATCAATATCCTTATCAAAACGAAGTGCCTGTTTTTCGATTTCTTTTGCAAGTTTTATCGAATGTACCGACTGAATCATCTCAACCCGCGGCAAGATATCCTTTACCTTGTTGGTTTGAAGATGCCCGATAAAGTGCTTATGCACAGGAGCATATCCTTGGTCCTTTGAAAGCAGTTCCTGTACCCTGTTTTCGCCGATATAATTTATACCGCTTTTAATCGCGTGATTTATTGTATCGATATCAACCGTTTTTGTGGCGGCAAGCAATATAATGTCTTCTGCTTTTTTGCCTACGGATACTGCCGCCTCATTTATATTATCAAGTATCAGTTTATAGTTTTCATCAAAGATACTAACTGATGATTTTTCCGTCATAAAGATTCCTGCCTTTCACCACAACCTCATCATAAAGTCGCAAAACCTCCGATGTGGTCTGTTCCTGTTCACAGATAACATAATCCTCCGATGAATAGACAACCGTTACGGGAACGAATTTAAGCACAATTCCCGAAATAACATAAACACCCGTTTCACCGTCGACAACACGAAGTGACTTGCGCGGAATTTTAAGTCCCTCATATGTGCGGTTTACAACCGTCATAACACCCCTGCGCATTGATGCAAGTTCACTGCTCATCTGCTGACAGGAAAAGATAACAACCGCACTGTCAGAGGATTCGGAAATATTTATCTGCTTTACCTTAACAGGAAGTGTGGGGTTGGTCTTTATGTCGGTTCTGATTTCAAGAGGGTCACCGACCTTATATTTAAGCGAATCGTTTATACTTACGGTTGCGGCAATATACCACTCATAGTCCGAAACAATTTTACCGATAGAATTTTCAGGTGCCGTTTCAGGTTTTACGGTACTTAAAAATTCGGGCGTTACGCTTTCAAGCGACTGACCAGTAAAAATTCCCTCATACCCGTCGGTCAGCGAAACAAAGTATCCCGACTGTGCCGCCGTAATATTCGCCTTTGCGGCGGGCAGTTGTGCGCGAAGTTTTTCAAGTTCAGTATTAAGCGCGGTCAGTTGCTCTGAAAAATCGGTATGCTCCCCCGTTATCATCTGACGGCGGTTTACGGTTGAAAGCAGTTCGGTAAGATTATCGGCAGAGCCAAAATAGTTGCCGTGTGCATTGTCAAACACCAGATTACCGAGCGCCTGTGAAACGCGTTGGTCTGCAAGTTCCAAATCCGCCGCCTGTAGGTCGTTATACCCCTGAAGTTCTTCAAGGTTTTGTATCTGTTCTTCAAGAGTAGATACACGGTTTAAGGTAACCGATGCATCGGCGCTGTCATAAATCTGTGCAACAACGCCGCCCTTTGCCACCCGCGAGCCGTCAGCGGTCATAAAGTGCAGTACCCCACCGTTATCGGTGGTTATAACATTTTCGGTACGGATAATTACTCCGCTGATTTTCAGACCGTCAACCGCCTCATAATAGTCGGCGGTTTCGGTTGTAATCGGTTTGTAAAGTGACGAATAAATCTGATGCGTTACAAAAACAACGGCAACAACCGCTAAAAACACCTTTAAAAAGGTATGTTCTCTCATTTATTCATCACATCCTTTAAAATATTAATTGCCTCATTTAAATAGTCGGGATTTTCGTCGGGATAAAGCCAATGGATACGCTCATCACGGTTAAACCAGGTAAGTTGTCGTTTGGCATATCGACGGGTCGCCTGCTTTAAATTTTCGACCGCCACATCAAGCGAAATTTCACCCCTGAAATAATCAAACAGTTCCTTGTGACCGATCGCCTGTGACGCACCCGAATTAATATCCAAATCAAAGGCGGCACGCGCTTCACCGACAAGCCCTTTTTCGAGCATAATATCGACACGCCTGTTAATCCGTTCGTAAAGCAGCGCCCTGTCGCGGTAGTTTAATCCAAACATAACATGTGCAAACGGCGACTCGTTCTGGCGAGAGCGTTCGTTTTGTTCTGTCAGGGTAAGCCCCGTAAGTTCATATATTTCAAACGCACGTATAATTCGGCGTGTATCACTCGGGTGAAGTCGGGATGCCGTTTCGGGGTCGATTAAACGCAGTTTTTCAAGCATCGCCTCACTGCCGATTCGCTCAACCTCAAGTGTTAAACGCTCACGAAGTGCAAAATCTGTTTCCTGCTCGGTAAACTCAATATTATCAACCAGCGTGTTAATATAAAGACCTGTACCGCCGACAACAATGGGACGTTTTCCGCGCGCGTGGATTTCAAATATCTTCTCACGCGCCGCCTGCGCATAGTCAGCAACCGTAAACGACTGCCCGAAATCAAGAAATTCAACCAGATGATGCGGTACACCAAGCGTATCTTCAAAATCGACAGGCGCCGCCGAAGCAATACGCATACCTTTATATATCTGCATCGAATCGGCGGAAACCACCTCACCGCCGAACTGCTTTGCAAGCGCGGCACCAAGACCTGTCTTTCCCGATGCGGTAGGACCGACCACAAAAACCACGGTAATTTTACTGTTCATTGTATCCTTCCAAACTGTTTTTCAAGGTCGCGCCTTTTAATCTCAAAAGCCACAGGACGACCGTGCGGGCAGTACATAACCTCACGGTCGGAAAGTACACGCTTTGCCAGAACGGTAAGTTCTGTAGGCGTGGTTTTGTTGCCCGCCTTAACCGCGGCTTTACAAGCAACGGTATGATACATTCGGTCAAGTTTTTCAATCTCGATACCCTGACGCTCACAAAGGCTGCTTGCCGCCTCGGTAATAACGGCGTTCACATCATCCGACACAAGCGTTACGGGAACGGCGCGTATTATTACGGTCAGGTTGCCGAAATCCTCTACCTCAAATCCAACCTGCTCAAAAAGTGAAATATTGTCAAGTACCGCACTGTACTCATCTGACCCAAGTCGCACACTGACAGGCTCAAGCAGTACCTGTGTCTGTGCCTCACGCTTGTCCTTCATATCATTATATATAATGCGTTCGTGTGCCGCGTGTTTGTCGATAAGAAATATACTGCTGTCCTTTTCGACAACGATGTATGTCGAAAAAGCCTCGCCGATATATCTGATTTCAATTTCCTCCTGAACAGGTGCGATCTGTTCATTTATCGGAGGCTCAATTTGTGGTTTCTCCTCTTTGACAGCGGGTGGGTCACAGGAAATATTTATATCGATTTCCCTTTGAATCGGGATTTCAGTTTTTATCGCTTCATAAACCGTAATCGGCTTGTCCGTTTTAACTTCACGGTTTTCTTGCGGAACAAAGCGCGGCTCGGTAAAATCGTTGAGTCTGCCGCCCGTCGCACCTGTGGAATAGGCACGCTCGACCACCGTTTTCGGCTCACTAATCGGGAGAGTCCTGTATTCCTGTGCCGTCATTCGTGTAAAGGCGTCAGCGCGCTTTTTCGTCGCACCGACATCGATAACAGGACGAGTATCACCTACCGTTATAGCACTTTTAACGGCATAGTGTACCGCCTCAAAAACTTTGCGTTCGTCCGAAAAACGCACCTCGGTCTTGGCGGGATGTACATTTACATCCACCGTATCAAAGGGAACCGTAACATTAAGAACAAAGGCGGGAAATTTGCCAACCATTGACTGATTTTTATAAGCCTGCTCAACAGCGGCGGTAACGATTCCCGACTTTACAAGCCGTCCGTTAAGGAACACAAACTGTCCCGCACGCGACTGACGGCTTAAAACAGGCTTACAGGTAAAGCCCTCAACCTTAACAAGGTCGTTTGACCCCGAAACGGGAATCAGACTGTTTGAAAACTCGCGTCCAAGCACACTGTAAACCGCCGACAAAAGTTTCCCGTCGCCCGAGGTTGACAGCAACTGTTTGCCCTCACGTATAAATTTAAAGGCTATTTCAGGGTGAGAAAGTGCCGCCCGTTCAATAACGCCCGCAACGGCATTACCCTCCGAAACATCCTTTTTAAGGAACTTCATTCTTGCAGGGGTGTTAAAGAAAATATCTCTTATTATTATGGTGGTGCCGTCGGTACATCCGCATTCTTCAAGCAGTACCTCTACCCCACCCTCAATAACATACCGCGTGCCATAGTCACACTCGGCTGTTTTTGTAAGCATCTCTATCCTTGATACGGCGGCAGTTGCAGCAAGAGCCTCACCGCGAAAACCCA
>JAZREH010000274.1:0-2415 GCA_045660705.1 Acutalibacteraceae bacterium | reverse complement strand
AGAACTTGTAACGACCAATGCAGTGAAAATTTCGGGCAGTGATGAATGGCAGGAAATTATAATAAAGCGTTCGGATTTCCCCGACAGAAATTCCGGAATTGAAAAAGCCATTGATAGCGGTATTTTTGAACCGATACTTTTCCTGCGCGCGAATAAAAACACATTTTCTGATACGACCGAATTTCATATTGCCCAGATGGCGGAGTTCTATTCTGACAAGGCCTACGCCAAGGGTGATGCCAACCGCGACGGTGCGGTAGATATAATTGATATTATTCGCCTTAAGAAACAGGCGGCACAGACATATGCTAATATCACTAACTACGATATTAACAATAACGGCACAATTGAGGCATTGGATTTAGGTCTGCTTCGTAAAAGACTGCTTAACGGCATATGGTAATACAGTGAGATTTAAAGTGTAAAGGGGTGGACGAAAAGCAGGTTATTTAACGGTCGCTTGACCGACCTTAATACATCAAATTTTAAAGGAGCGAAAAAAACTTTGAAAAAAATAGTTGCAATTTTACTTGTTGCTATTGTGTGCGTGGCACAGACGGTCTGGATAACTCCAACAAGTGCAAGCAATCCTGAAAACTTGATAGCAACAATTAAAATTAATAATGATACGTCTAATGCAAACGGCATTAAGGTTACAAGTGAATTGGTACCGGATAACTCAAATTTCACCTCTGCCAAGCAGTTGGTTATGGTTAACCGCGAAACATTTAATGCCAATACAAAGGACATATATTTCTGCGGTGATAATACCGCCAATGTGCAGATTCAGGATTGGCTTAATAATCCTGATGCAGAATTGCGCTTTTGGGTTAAAGCATCGGTTAATATAAACGCCACATTAAGTCTTATGGCGCATTCCAGCACATCAGGCTATCCACATCTGACACATAATCTTGTGGTGAGCGCAAGTCCTAAGTGGCAGGAAATCAGAATCAAGCGCAGTCAGTTCAACACCGACACCCGCTTTGACGATGTTATCAACAGCGGTCAAGGTACCGTTTCGGTAAGATTTATGAAAAAGGCTGATGTCTTGGGTACTATGGACGGCGGTTCATATATGATGTCGGCTGTTCAGTTCTTTGACCGCGCTATCGAGGGGGCGATCGACCCCGAGGGTGGTACTATTGATTTGTCACCTAAACCTTCGACCAAGGAAAACATCCTTTCGGGTTCGTCGGGTGCGTACAATAACACCGCATTTACTGTTGTTGACTCACCGATTGGCGATAATATCAACTTTACTTCGGCTAAAACATTTACGGTACTCAATAGGGATGAGTTTAATGCCAAATCCGGAAGTTTCAATCTTTATCAGGGTTCGGCGAGCGTGGCTCAGGAATGGATAAATATTCCGTATGCTGAAGTTCGTTTCTGGATTAAAACGAGCGCCGAATTCAAAGCACAGTTAAGTGTTATGAACTATGCGGGTACAAAATATCCTCACATTGTTAAAAATATCACCGTTCCCGCAAGCGATAAATGGCAGGAAATAAGGATAAAGCGCGAGGAGTTTTCTAATGATTCCTTGCTTAGCGAAGAATTAGGTGCCGGACTTGGTACTACTTATTTCCGGTTTATGTATATCGACGATATGATTCCTGTCGGCGAAACGGTTCAGATAAGCGCTCCACGCTTTAACAATGGTTATGTCGAAGGCGACATTCCTGCTGATGGCGGCACAATTGTTGTCGTTCCGTCGGAGGGTGAAAAGGTTGCCGAAACCACAACAAGCGACTGGACTTCAGCAGGCAGAGGATACCTTATCCACCAAACCGCAATCAATGATAATAAAAACTTTGATACCGCGGCAAACCTTGTTGTTACCGATAAACAACTTTATGTAAGTGAGGCGAGAAGCCCGATCGTTCAGTCCATTCGTAATGATTTAAGCGGCGTTGCCGAGTGGGAAAAGAAATCCTACAACCAACTTCGTTTCTGGGCAAAGACGGGCAGGGAAGTTACTTTCAGATTGCTGTTGTTGCATTATGACGATACAACAAAATATCAGTATATTGAAACCAGAGTCACAATCCCTGCAAGTGACAAGTGGCAGGAAATAAGAATTTCGCGTGATGACTTTTCGGGTTATGCGCAGTGGGCGGATCTGCTGTCGACAGGTATCGTTTATATCCAACTTAAAACAGAGGTTAACACAACGACATTCCTCGAAACAAACGAATCGCTTTTGTTCAGCCCTGTTGAGTTTTATGACGGTACAATCCCCGGTGAAGTTGACCCGTCGGGCGGTACGGTTGTTATCCCCGATATCTACGGAAAACTTATAAAGACCTTTAAGGCAAAGGTTGTTAATAACAATATTGCGGGTCTTACTCAGTCGGCGGTTGCTGTTGGCGATAACGATTTCTTTAAAAGTGCTATAAAACTGACAATGAC
>JAZREH010000273.1:0-2723 GCA_045660705.1 Acutalibacteraceae bacterium | reverse complement strand
TATATACCTTTAGCGTTCCAAGGGTACAGACGCCAACATCTTCACCGTGGAAATTCGGCATTTTACCCTCGGCAATTTCCTTGCAGTCAATCAGATGCGCAATAATATGCTCGGCACCCGATGCTGGGCGGGAATTTTGTGTAAAACTCATCCCGATACCCGTAAGCAAAAGTGAACTGAATATCTCCCCTGCCGTTTCGGGGTCATTCTTTGTGACCTTATCTGCAAGTCCCATCAGGTCGTCAATCGCTTTTCGGGTTAGTGCGGCAACGCGCTCGCAATAAATTTCATCGGTAAGAAGTGATGATATCTGCCAATCGACAAGCGCCGTATACTTTGATATCATATCGCCAAATCCCGCCGATTTAAGGTGCTTTGGCGCCGCGGCAAGTATTTCGGTATCGCCTATTATTACTTCGGGACTTTTGGCGGGGAAACTGTTTTTAAAGCCCTCGTGATTTACAAGCGGCGCACCGTAGGAAGCAAAACCGTCCATCGACGGTGCCGTCGCAAATATGCAAAACGGTTTATCTGCAAGAGCCGCCGCATATCTGCAGGGGTCATTTACCGAGCCACTACCAACCGAGAGCAGACCGATATCCCTGCTGTCAATCATTTTAAATATATCTTCACTGTCTTTAAGTCTTGCGATACGCATATCGTCGTATATTTTATATTCAACATCAAAACCCACAAGGCTTTCTTCAATGCCCTTTGATGCCGCAAGCGCATTTTTATCGGTGACAAGCAGGATTTTATTCGGGAATGAGTTATCCCGTAAAATCTGACCGACTTCGGTTACAAGACCTCTGCCTATCCTTACATCGCGAATGGCGGTTTCGTGTTTTACCCCGCAAGGACAGTCATCCTTAAACGATGCTATAATATTCATTATATCGTTCATATAAGCACTTCCTTAAACAAAAGGAGATACAAAAGGCAATAACCGACAAATGCATCTCCTATAGTTTGAATATTAAATTTACTTGTGTTCAATAACAGGCTCGCCGCCGTTTACGGTATCTGCTGTTATTAAAATGCGACTAATTGTATCGTCAGACGGTGTGGTGAACATAATATCCTGAAGCACACCCTCAATAATTGAACGAAGTCCGCGTGCACCCGTCTTGCGTTCAATGGTAAGGTCGGCAATACGCTCTAAAGCCGCCATCTCAAACTCAAGTTCAACGCCGTCCATCTTAAACATCGCCTGATACTGACGGATAACAGAATTGCGCGGTTCGGTCATAATGCGGACAAGCGTATCCTTATCCATACCTTTAAGCGCCGTAATAACAGGCAGACGACCGACAAGTTCGGGTATAAGTCCGAACTTTACAAGGTCCTGATGGGTTGCATCTTCAGCAACCGCCTGTGCCTCAACACTTTTGGGCGACCGTACCTCGGCACCGAAGCCAAGACTTCCGCCGCCGATACGCTTTTCAATAACCTTTTCAATACCGTCAAATGCGCCCGCGCATATAAAGAGTATATTAGTGGTATCAATCTGTATAAACTCCTGTTGCGGATGCTTTCTGCCACCCTGCGGGGGAACATTTGAAACAGTACGCGCAATAATCTTAAGCAAAGCCTGCTGAACACCCTCGCCGCTTACATCGCGGGTTATAGAGGCGTTTTCAGACTTTCGTGCAATCTTATCAATTTCGTCGATATAGATTATACCGTGTTCTGCCTTTTCGATATCAAAATCTGCCGCCTGAATTAAACGAAGCAAAATATTTTCGACATCTTCGCCGACATAACCCGCCTCGGTCAGGGTAGTAGCATCGGTAATGGCAATCGGCACCTCAAGAATCTTTGCAAGTGTCTGTGCAAGCAATGTCTTGCCCACACCCGTAGGGCCAAGCATTAAAACATTACTTTTGCCAAGTTCAACCTCTGCCGTTTCCTGTTTATAAACACGCTTATAGTGGTTATAAACCGCCACCGAAAGGGTCTTTTTGGCATCCTCCTGCCCGATAACATACTCATCAAGGCGCGCCTTGATTTCGGCAGGTTTAGGAAGCACAACTTCCTGTGCCTTCTTTTTCTTTGCGGCGCGGTTGCCTTTTTCGTCATCAAAAAGCAACGAATTACAGAAAGTTATACAGTTGTCGCAGATATAGACACCCGGTCCCTCAACAAGTCGGGTAACCTCGTCCTGCGTTTTACCGCAGAACGAGCAACGAATATCGGTATCATTGTTTTTGGGCATTTAGCCTACCCCTTATCTTTTAGTAATTACCTTATCAATAAGACCGTAGTCACAGGCTTCCTGTGCCGACATAAAGTTGTCGCGTTCGGTGTCGCGCTCAATTTCCTCAAGCGGACGACCTGTTGCCTCGGACAAAATGTTATTGATATTGCTGCTGATACGCTTGATATGGTTAGCGTGTATAAGAATATCGGTAGCCTGACCCTCGGCAGAACCGAGAGGCTGGTGTATCATAATTTCACTGTTCGGAAGTGCAAAACGCTTACCTTTTGTACCCGCCGCAAGCAGGAATGCACCCATACTTGCCGCCATACCCATACAAATAGTACTTACATCGCACTTGATATACTGCATCGTATCGTAAATCGCCATACCTGCAGATACCGATCCGCCGGGGCTATTGATGTAAAAACTTATATCCTTATCGGGGTCCTGACCCTCAAGGTATAAAAGTTGGGCGGTGATAACGCTGGCAGATGCATCGACCACCTGGTCGTCAAGCATAATA
>JAZREH010000272.1:0-23444 GCA_045660705.1 Acutalibacteraceae bacterium | reverse complement strand
AACAAAAAAATAAACAGTCCCACCCATTTGGGTGAAACTGTTTATTTTGGCGCGCAGAAGAAGATTGGAGCTCCCGACCTTCTGGTCCGTAGCCAGACGCTCTATCCAGCTGAGCTATCAGCGCATTTACGACCCTTTTTTAAGCCGCCAAAATATAATACCACAAAACTTTCCTAAAATCAATACTTTTTTTAAAAAATTTTAAATTTACGGCATTTTTACTGTTTTTAATTTTTTATAACTACGATTCGTAGATGTTTTTGACCTAAATACTAAAAAATCTACTTAAAATTGGTACAAAGCGTAGGTTTCATTTTTTCTAAATCGGTAGTATCATATAAACAGAAGAGAAACGGAGGCTGTTGTGCACAAAAAAAGTGCCTGACTCCGATTTGTTACCACACAAAATCGAAAGGTCATCCCATTATAGAAACGGAAAAAAAGAAGTCACCATTTTACCGAAAGTAAATTGCCACTTCTATAAAAAGATAACATATATTCGATTTTGTGTGGTAAATATATTATAACTGTTTTTAATGTAAAGTACAAACAATCAAGAGCAACCGAGAAAAAGTCAGTTGCTCTTGAAATATTCATGATAAGATTATTTACGCAATCATTTGTGCCACCGTTACGACAAGCGGCATACTTATAAGTGAAAGTACGGTTGAAATTGAAACCATATTTACAGACAGTTCGGTATCCTTTTCAAACTTTGCCGAGAACATCGTGGTTATCGCGGCGGTCGGTGCCGAACTTGAAATTGCCATTGAAACAAGCAGGTCGCCGCGCACACCGCACAGATACATAATACCGAGCGCCGCAAAGGGCAGTACAAACAGCCGTAAAAAGACCGCAGACAGGCATTTCACATCGCGGAGTCCCTTGATGATATCGGAATTTGCAAGGTGATAACCGATTATTATCATCGGTACAGGGGTATTCAGCGCTGATATATGACCAAGTGTGCTTTTTATAAATGTCGGTACGGGAATCTGTGTCAAAAACAGAATAATTCCTATTGTAAGGGCGATTATACCGGGGTTTAAAACAAGTTTTTTAGGTGACATAAACTTTTTGTCGCCGCTTATGGAAATTATTCCGTAACTCCAGATAAAAAGGTTGAAAATCGCGATATACGATGCGCCGTAAAGCGCACCGCTTTCGGGCAAAAGAGCCTGTTGAAGCGGAAGTGACATAAATCCGCAGTTGGTAAAGATAATACCAAACCGCAAAATCCGTTTGCTGGCATCGGGTGACCTTGAAAACAACAGTCGGCTGACGGCAATAAAACCGATATGCACGCAAAACGCCACTAAAAAACTTACAAGAATTGCGTTGAGCGTTTTTTGGTCGAATTTGCGTATAAAGGAGCTGATTATAACGCTGGGTGTTACGAAGTTCAGCACCAAATCGGTCACGCCGCGCGAAACGCTGTCGTTTAAAATTTTAATTTTGGTAAGAAATACACCGAACAGAACAAGCAGTATAAGTACCAGTACCTGTTCTAAAACGGTAAAAAACATTCCCATCAGGTTATTTCACACTTTCTGCAAATCGTTTAAATGCGGCAAGACCCTGTTCGTTTCTTGCAAACACGCCCGCGTGTTCAAGCACCTTGGCAAATACAATACCGATTCCCTCGCACAAAACTGCCTCGGCGTTGTCGGCAGTCAGTTCACGGCGGGATTTTATTTCCTCAAGCCAGTCGGCGTGTTTTGAAAGTACCTCATCACCCGAAATGTCACGACCGTCACGAACGGCATCGCACAAAAGCGCGATTTCATCCTTAAGACGGGCAGGCAGAACGGCAAGACCCATAACCTCGATAAGACCGATGTTTTCCTTTTTTATGTGGTGCAGTTCGGCGTGGGGGTGGTATACGCCCATCGGGTGTTCCTCGGTAGTGATATTGTTGCGAAGCACCAAATCAAGTTGGAAATCATCACCGCATTTACCGGCAATCGGAGTAATGGTGTTGTGGGGTTCACCGTCGGTTTCGGCAAAGATGAATGCCGCCTCGTCGGTGTAGGCACGCCAGTTTTTAAGAATCTTATCGGCAAGTTCAATAATTCTGTCTGTGTCCTTGCCCGACAGTCTTATTACCGACATCGGCCATTTGACAATACCTGCATCAACATCGTCAAATCCGTCAAAGGAAAGGGTATGCTCAACAGGTGCCTTTGCCATTGCAAAGGTGTAGTGACCGCCCTGAAAATGGTCATGGCTTAAAATTGAGCCACCGACTATCGGCAGGTCGGCATTAGAGCCGACAAAGTAATGCGGGAAAAGTTTTACAAAATCGAAAAGTTTGCGGAATGTGGCGCGGTTGATTGCCATGGGGGTGTGTTCGGAATTAAATACGATACAATGCTCGTTATAGTAAACATAGGGAGAATACTGGAAACACCACGCGCTGTCGTTTATGGTTATCGGAATAACGCGGTGATTCTGACGGGCGGGGAAGTTGACACGACCCGCATAACCCTCGCACTCTTTACAAAGCATACATTTAGGATACCCCGATTGCGGTGCATTTTTAGCGGCGGCAATAGCCTTGGGGTCCTTTTCGGGCTTGGAAAGATTTACCGTAATGTCAAGTGTGCCGTACTCGGTTTCCGCGGTCCACTTCATATCCTTTTTTATACGGTAGCGGCGGATATAGTCGCTGTCGCAACTTAAATTATAGTAATAATCGGTTGCCGCCTCGGGTGACTGTTCATAAAGTTCGAAGAATTTGTCAGTAACCTCGCTCGGACGGGGCATCATAAGACCCATAAGTTTTGTGTCAAACAGGTCGCGGTATACAATGCTGTCCTCGATTATGCCCTGCTCACAGGCATAGTCTAACAGTTCTTTGAGTGTTGCCTCTAAATCAACATCGCAAAAATCCTCGTCACAGTCGTAACTGTCAAGACCAAGTGCATCAAGCAGAAGATTGGTTACATATACCTCGTCGCGGGGCGGGAAAAGATTTTTTTCCTTTCCGTAGCAGACAAGTTTTCGAATACTCTTATCTATCATTGTACCTATACTCCTTAAAACTATTCAAAAGTGGGTTGGGATTTGGTTTTGCTTGCAAAACAAACCCAGGTGTTACCCGCGTTAAATGTGACCGCAGTGCCGTCGGTGTTGGTTATTTTGAGGGGTGACGATGCGCTGCCCTTACTCCAGTTTATGGGCATATAGGTGCCGTTGGTGGCATAATAACCCGAACCGCTTGACAGGTCAACCTTGCGGTGCAGACCGTCGGGATAATCGGTAATCGAGGTCAGCAGAACAAGTACGTTCTTCACCGTTACTGTTTCGCCCGAAAGATAGTCGGTTCTGACATTTCCGTTTGAAATGCGTGTGTAAAGTCCTGTCACTTCATCATATGTAAACTTGTTTTTCTGTGCATTTGAAAACGGTACCGAAACGGTATTTGCAAAACCGCCTGTCGGAACGAAAGCCTCCTCCTCGGTGACAAATTTCTGCCACATTTCGGGGGTGTGTTCTGATGCATACTTTGTTGCTTTCAGGCAATCCCAGAGTTTGTCACCAAAGGTGTAAAGTGTATGTTCGGAGGCAAGACCGTTCTTTATACGCTTTCCGCAGTTGTTTGTGCCAACGGTAAATGCGCTTGCATCTTTAAGGTGCGGTGCCGCATAAACGGGGTCCTGACCGTGATGAACATAAAAGGCGTTGTGACCCATCGCAAGGTCGATGTAAGGATAACGCGCCGAACGGATAGAACCAATCTGCTGTACCTTTGAAACATCCTGATAAACCGCCATAAGACGGGTAATACCACCCTCAACCTCGGTTTCATATACGATATCCGCCTGTGCAACACCTGTCTGTACCGCCTGTGCTTTGTTAATGTTATTAACCATTATGGCAACGGGGCGTTTGTTTTCGGCACCGATTTCAAGATTTTCAATTCCCGTAAGCGGATTTATGGCAAATTCGGGTTCGGGTATAGTCTCGCTTGAAACTTCGGGCTCGCTTATATCAGGCTCGGAACTTGTGGTCTGTGCCTTCCCGCATCCTATCGAAAAGAGCAGTAGTAAAGCAAGTCCTGCCGCAGTCAGTTTTTTAATCATTTTAAAAGTCCTCCGCAAATAAAAATTCTAAAAATAATTATACCATTTTCATCGTACTATTTCAACACAAATTTTGATTTTTATTGACTTTTTTCGCGCGGCAAAGTATAATAACTTGACTTTATATTAGCGGAGATTTGAAATGCTTAAAAAATATATTGGAAATGCCGCATTTTACAGGACGGCACTCGGCGTTGCGATGCCCATAATGATACAAAATGCAATAACGAATTTTGTCAGCCTGCTTGATAATATAATGGTGGGTCGGCTTGGCACCCTTGAAATGTCGGGTGTGTCCATCGTAAACCAACTGATGTTTGTTTTTAACCTTTGCATATTCGGTGCGGTGGCGGGCCCAGGCATCTTTACTGCACAGTTTGCGGGTCGCGGGGATAATGACGGTGTGCGCCATACTCTGCGTTTTAAAATTGTTATAGGTACACTTATTTCCGTGGCGGCAATAGTGCTTTTCTGTATGGCGGGAAAGCCGCTTTGTATGCTCTATCTTCAGGGTGACAGTAAACCCGAAGATATCGCCGCAACGCTGTCTTTCGCACAGGATTACCTTAAGGTTATGGTTATAGGGCTGGTGCCCTTTGCACTTTCAAACGCGTATGCGGGTACAATGCGCGAAACAAGGCAGACCGTTGTGCCTATGGCAAGCGGTATCGCCGCGGTGTTTGTGAATATGGCGCTTAACTATGTCCTTATATTCGGAAAGTTCGGCGCGCCCCGTCTTGGCGTGGTCGGTGCCGCTGTGGCAACGGTAATCGCACGCTTTATAGAACTTTTTATAAATGTGATATGGCTTCATACACATACCGATAAAAATCCGTATGCCAAGGGGCTTTACAGGTCGTTTAAGATGCCGCGTAAATTAGCCGCAACCATTGCTCTTAAGGGACTTCCGCTTTTGGTTAATGAGGGATTGTGGTCGTCGGCAATGGCGGTCATCGGTCAGAGTTATTCAACCCGCGGTATAGAAGTGGTTGCCGCGCATAATATTTCGAGTACCGTCTGGAATCTTTTTTCGGTCTGCTTTATGGCGCTTGGAAACGCCGTAGGCATTATTATCGGACAGATGTTGGGCGCGGGTAAAGACCACGACGAAATACGCGATACTGACCGAAAACTGATAACCTTTGCGGTGGCATCGTGTGTGCTTTTCGGCGGACTTATGGCGGCTTGTTCGGGACTTTTTCCGCAGATTTACAATACCACCGAAGATGTTCGCACCCTTGCGGCGCAACTTATGTGTATATCGGCGGCGCTTATGCCGTTTTACGCCTACACCCACGCCGCATACTTTACCATCCGTTCGGGCGGAAAAACACTTGTGGTGTTTGTCTTTGACAGTTGTTTCGTCTGGCTTATCAGCGCACCGACGGCAATTATTTTAAGTCGTCTTACCGCAATGCCGATACAACCGCTTTTCGCCATAACACAGGGTGTCGAAATTATCAAGTGCCTGCTTGGCGGATATATGCTGAAAAAGGGAAGTTGGATTCAGAATCTTACCGATAAATAGTAAAACAGGACTCATCGCGAGTCCTGTTTTTTTATCTTCTTTTAATCTTTCCGATAACTGCCATCACGGTGAATATTACAAGATTTACCGCCACAACGCTGGCGCCCGCAGGCATATCGTAGGCAAACGATAGCAAAAGCCCCACACAAAACGCCGCTACCGAAACGGCGGCGCTTGTTATTACCACCGTTTTGTAGTGCTTGCAAATCCGCATAGAGGACAGGGCGGGGAAGGTCATAATGCTTGAAATAAGCAATGCCCCCATTATCCGCATACCGATAACTACGGTAACGGCGGTCAGCACCGCAATAAGGCTGTTGTAAAAGCCGACCCATACACCCGATGCGCGGGCAAAACCCTCGTCAAAGGTGCAGGCAAAAATATTTTTGTAAAAAAGGCAGTAAAGCAGTAAAACCGTTACTGCGACGGCTACCGCCACCGCAACATCGCCCTTTGAAAGAGCAAGGATACTGCCGAACATATAGTTGCTTATGTCGGTGTTCATACCTGTGGTAAGCGAGGCGACGATGATGCCTATAGCAAGCGAGCCGCTTGAAACCAGAGCGATTGCGGCATCGCCGCGCATCTTCCCGTTGCCGCGAAGCCTCAGCAGAGCAAAGGCGGCAATAACCACGACGGGTATGGATATTTTAAGCGGTGCCGCACCGACGGCAAGTGCTATCGCCGCCGCGCCGAAAGCGACGTGGGAAAGTCCATCACCAAGCATTGAAAATCGCTTTAACACAAGGTTTACGCCAAGAAGCGCACCGCAAAGCGAAATCAGTATTCCAGAGGCGATAGCGCGCGTTGCAAAGGGGTAGGAAAGCATTTCGATTATGGTGTTCATACCGCACCTCCGTCAAAAAGCGAGTTTTTGTATTCCTGTGCGGTGGTGAAAAGTGCGCTACCTTCACCGAGGTAGAGTACGCTTTTTGCCTCATCAAGGGCGCGCGGCAGGTCGTGGGTTATCATAATTACGGTCATTCCGCCGTCGTTTAATCGGCGTATAATCCTGTAAAGTTCGTCACGCGATGCCGAATCAAGACCCGTTACAGGCTCGTCGAGTAAAAGCACCCTGTTTGCGGCACAAAGCGCGCGGCAGAGCAGTACCCGTTGTTGCTGACCTCCCGAAAGTTCGCGGAAAGTGCGGTTTTTAAGGTCGTATATTTCGAGCATCCGCATATTTTTTTCTGCCGTTTCGCGCATATGCCTGCGGTGTTCAAAAAACGACGAACAACGCTCGCGTCGGACGTTTCCGACCATTTTGCCCTCAAGCGAGAAGTGACCGCCCGCAAAACCCGAATAAACAACCTCTTTAACGCTTGCGGGGAAGTCCTTTTGCGTATCGGTGCGTTGCGGAAGCCAACCGATTTCGCGGCGGCTTATTGAATCGAACATAACCGACCCTGTATGCTTTACATTAAAACCCAGTATGCAGTGCATAAGGGTGGTTTTTCCCGAACCGTTTTCCCCGACGATACAAAGATAGTCGCCGTCATTAACCTTGAAACTTAAATCCGAAAATACGGCGCGGTTTTCATAGTATGCCGAAAGTCGGTCAACCGTTATAACAGGCATTATTTCATTCCTTTCAAAAGAGCGTTCAGATTCCTTTTCATAATATCAACATAGGTGACACCCGCGGCAAAATCGTCGGCGGTAACATTGTGGGCGGAATGCAGTTCGTAAAGCGCTACACCCGTTTCCTCGGCAAGTGCATCGGCTACGGTGCGGTTGCTCATTTCGGTGTAGTAAGCCGCCGAAACGCCGCGGTCCTTAACCGTTTTTGTCAGTTCGCCCATCACCTTAAGGCTGATGTCACTGCTTGTCGCACATCCGCCGAAAGCCGCCTTGTACCCGATACCGAATTCCTCGGTAAAATATCTGAACGGGAAACGGTCGGCGACAAGTATAAACTTGTTTTCGTTTTGTTGTACGGCGTCGCGTATGTCGGACTGCACACCGCGTATAGCATCGGTGTACTTTTTGCAGTTTTCCCTGAAAAAATCAGCGTTTTCGTCACTTACTTCGCAAAGATTTTCACATACGGTGTTGACCATAGAAACCGCGTTTTCGGGGGAGGTCCAGATATGCTCGTCGAAGCCGTGCTCGCCCTCCTCTGCGATAAGGGGAACGGTGTTCAGCATCTTTAAAGAAACCACATTTATATCACCGAGTACGCGGTCTACCCAACCGTCCGATTCGCCGCCGATGTATACGAACAGGTCACAGTCGTATATCGCCGCGATGTCCGACGGTGACGGGTCGTAGGAATGAACCTCGGTAGCGGGTGCAATCAGCAGTTTTATATCAGCCCTGTCACCCGCAACGGCGCGTACAAAATCGTAAAGCGGATATATCGTTGTTACAACGCTGATTTTATCGCCGTCTTTTTTGGTGGAGTCACCGTCTTTGCAGGCGCAAAGGGAAAATAAAAGGCATAATATAAGGGCAAAAGACAGGAATTTTTTCATTTTGCCCCACACTCCCCGCATATCCCGTAAAACACCGTTTTAAGCGGGTTGATTTTGAAATTGTGACCCTGTTCAATATGCTGTGAAAGTTTTTCCATAGTGTCACACTGCATATGAATAAGCCGACCGCACTTTTCACATTTAAGGTGGAAATGCTCAAAGCAGTGCGCCGACCCGTCGATATACTGATAGCAGGTGCCGTCGCCCGTATGGACATACTTGCGCACCCGTCCCTCCTCGGCAAGGCGTTCAAGACACCGCCATACGGTGGTGCGCCCGACACTTTCACCCTGTTCGGATAATTTTAAAACAAGGGCATCAACCGTTATGTGCCCCGATGTCTGTTTAAGTGCGTTTTCTATAATACCGCGTTGCCGCGTTTTGTATCCGTCGGTGGTACGCATAAACACCCCTCCAATTTGAAACTGAATTTCATTTTCAAATTATAAACGAAAAGCGCCCTTTTGTCAATAAAAAAGCAGGGCACCGCCGAGGCGATACCCTTAATTTATACTTATTAAACCCCGCCGTAGGTTTTGCTTGTATCGGCAAAGGCTTCGGTAACATTGGTTTTGCGGCGGGAGGTTTTAACCCGTTTCATCAGTTCTTCGTAATACACATCTTCGTCAAACGGTATTTCGATTTCACGGTTTAAAAACGCCGAAAGGTGCATAGCGTTTGATATGGTCAGACCGTTTATACCCTCGCTGCCGTCGGCAACCATAGGTGTATCGTTTATAATTGCACCGCCCCACGCATTAAGCACACCGATATGCTGTGGGTTTTCGCCGTCGGTTTCGACCTCGACGGTCGTGCCCTCAACCGAGCCGAATATACTTGTGTTGGTCTTTGAAAATTCGGGCTCGGGCGGTATAGTGCCGTATTGCAGTTCTACAGCGGTTTTATATATCTCTTTTCGGCGCCTTTCCCAGTCGTCTGCCGTTTTAACACGCGTGCCGTCATCAAATACAAACGGGTCGGGAAGTTTGCCCAGCACCTTGTTTTCGGTTATATCAATAAGTTTTTTCATTTAAGTACCCCCCATACATTTAATTATATTGCCGTTTATATTTTTAATCAATAACAATTAAAACCACAAATACATTGCAAAAATGCGCATATCGTGATATTATATATTTACGGAGGTGTTTTTTTGGATAAATGTATAACCAGCGCAAATCATATATGCCGTAAAAATCCCGATGCCGATATGTTTCATATGCACACCCACTCGGTAAACGAGATATTTTATATAATTTCGGGTGATGCCGATTATGCGGTTGAGGGGCGTATATACCGACTGCGCCGCGGCGATATTATGATAATGCGCCGACACGAGGCGCACTGCCTTAAACTTCGTTCAAGCGCCGATTACGAGCGCATAACAATTAACTTTGACCCCGATGTTCTGATTAAAATGGGTCTGCCCCAAAACCTGTTCTCACCATTTGACAACCGTCCGTTTGGAACGCTTAATCATTATGCCGCGTCACTTTTCAACACCGACCGATACAGATACTATCTTGAAAAAATATGCGAACTTGAGGGTCAGAGCGAACGGCAGATAAACTATCTTTTACCGCTTCTTGACGGGCTTTACGACGATTTCGCCAAGGTAAAAAACCAAAGTGTCAAGCCGTTTGCAGGGCGTGGCAGTGAAATTATTTCGTATATTACCGAACATCTTTACGAACCGCTTTCGCTTGACGATATATGCGCTACGGTTAATATGAGCAAGTCGCAACTTAACCGCGTTTTCAGAAGTGTTACAGGCTCGACGGTCTGGAAATATATTACCGTAAAGCGGCTTTTTGGAGCGAAAGAACTTATCCGTACAGGTATTTCTCCGACGGATGCGTCTGCCGAGTGCGGTTTTAACGATTATATCACCTTTTACAGGGCGTATAAAAAACAGTTTGGAGTATCGCCTAAATGTGACCGAAAAAACAACGGTTGACGATTCAGTATAATAACAATATAATATCTTCAAAAGGACTGATGGTATGATTAGACAATACTGGGATATACACGGTGATAAACTTGTGTGGAATGTAAAATGCTGTGAAGTTCACGCCGATAATATAGAAATGAGCGGTCTTTATTGCAGTCAGATAGTATACTATGGCGTAGAAAGTGACGGTACGCTTTCGCTTTCGCAAAAACTGTTTTTTCCGACACTTCGCACAATACCGAACAATACCCACGCAACATTCTCCTTTTTTGTTCAACCAAGTGAGGTATTTCGGCTTATAAAGACGGGCGAAGTTATTAAGGAATTTCCAAAGAAGTTTACTATCGACGGTACCCTGACGGTTGACAGCCAAACCGACGGCGGTATCGAAATTTCCCGACGGTTTTTCCCGTCTGCCGACCGCCGTTTTTCTGCCGAAATAATAACTGTAACGGCGCTGTGCGATACCGAGTTTTCGCCCTCGGTATCGGGTGAACACATCCACTCCTACGGCAGGGGTACAGGCGGCGTTTATCTGCGTAAAATGTACCACACCGCACCGCCTGTTGTAAGCCTTAAAAAGGGCGAAGTGTATCAGATTTCGGTCTTTTATACGGCGGTTGTTGCAAACGAAACATTTGATATGCCAAACGGGGGCGCCGAACTTGAAAAACGCCGTCAAAGGGTAGATGAATTGTGCGATACCGCGCTTTTACTTGATACAGGTATCCCCGAAATTGATACAATAACCCGAATGGCGAAACTTCGTGCGGGGGAGAGCATTTTTGAAACGCTGACGGGTAAATACCATTCCCCCGGCGGCGAAAACTATTACGCCGCAATCTGGTGCAATGATGAAATTGAGTACGCGGGTCCGCACTTTGCAATGACGGGTGATGCTACTGCTATTGAGGCATCGCTCAATGCCTACCGTTCGTACATACCCTTTATGTCGGATAATTATCACCGTATTCCTTCCTCGATTATAGCACAGGGCCTTGATATATGGGAGGGGGCAGGCGACCGCGGAGATGCCGCAATGTACCTTTACGGCGCATCGCTTTTCTGCCTTTATCTCGGCGACAGAAAAATCGCAGAGGAACTGTACGGTGCCATAAAATGGTGTGCTGAATACTGCGAGCGCAAAAAAACACCCGAGGGTGTTATCGGCTCGGATGCTGACGAACTTGAAAACCGAATCCCCACCGATAATTATGCCAATCTTTCGACCTCCTGCCTTTGTTACGGCGGACTTGTATTCGCATCAAAACTTGCGCGCGCACTTGGTGACGGCGATACCGAAAGATTGTATTTAAAACGGGCAGAGGAACTTAAAGGCGCCATTGAAAACTACTTCGGTGCCGAACTTCACGGCTTTAAGACCTACCGTTATTCAAGGGGTTTTGACACGCTTCGCGCGTGGATATGTCTGCCGCTTTGTATGGAAATTTACGACCGAAAGGACGGCACGCTTGATGCAATGCTTTCGGATTATCTGTGGTGTGCAGACGGTATGCTTTCGTGCGAAATTTCACCCGAAAACACCGACCGTACCGTATGGGACCGTTCGACCCTTTACGGTATGAAAAGTGCATTTTTGTCGGGAGAGGGTGACCGTATTTTTGAATTTATGCTTGCCTACTGTAAAAAGCGGCTTTTGTGCGACCGCGTACCCTATGCGGTTGAGGCGTATCCCGAGGGAAACAAGCGGCATCTTTCTGCCGAAAGCGCACTTTTTGTCCGCGTTATAACCGAGGGTCTGCTCGGTATAAGACCCGAGGGGCTTGACAGTTTTTCGTTTATACCGAGGATTCCAAAGGGTATGCCGCATATAAAACTATCAAAACTTAAGATTTGCGGCGGATGTTTTGATATTACGGTAAACCGAGATAAATGGTCGGTTGCCTGCAATTCAAAGACCGTCGCGTGCGGAAATACCGACGGCAAACGGGTTAGGGTAGAGTGAATAATTTGAAGGTTACAATCGGTTGTTTAAATTCAAAATACATACATATGTCAAGTGCACCGTGGTGTCTTGCGGCGGGCATACGCGCCTTCTCTGAGACCGATATTGATTACAGTATCTGCGAGGGCACAATAAACGGCAACCTTGACGAATATGCAGAAAAAATCATCGGGCAAGGACCCAATGCGGTTTCCTTTTGCTGTTACATATGGAATATAACACAGACGCTTTATGTGTGCCAGAAAATTCGCGCGGCTTTGGACTGTACGCTGATACTCGGCGGTCCCGAGGTCGCATACCGCGCAAGCGATGTGCTGTCGCGCTACGGTTTTATTGATTATGTGCTTTCGGGCGAGGGTGAATTTTGTTTTCCCGTACTGCTTGATGCACTAAACGGTAAGGGTGATACCGAAAAGGTCGAGGGACTGTCCTATAGACGGGACGGTCGGATTTTATCAAATGCCGAGGGGTGTTATACCCAGACGCCGCCGTCCCCCTTTAATGAGGAGTATTTTTCGGCACTTGACGGCAGAATCTGCTATATCGAAACCTCGCGCGGGTGTCCGTACAGGTGTGCTTTCTGTCTTTCGGGCAGGGTGTCAAAACTTCGCTTTTTTGATATGGACACCGTAAAACGGGATATTCTGCGCCTTGCAAAAAGCGGCACTTCAACTGTAAAATTTGTCGACCGCACCTTTAACGCCAATCCGTCACGCGCAAATGAAATTCTTGAATTTATACGCCAAAACTGGGGCGGCGAAATACCGAAAGGCGTCTGTTTTCACTTTGAAATCGCAGGCGATATTTTAAGGGAGGACACCCTTAAAATACTGTCACAGATGCCGACTGGCGCGGTGCAACTTGAAATCGGTATGCAGTCATTTAACGAGAAAACCCTTGCCGCGGTAAACCGCACAACCGATACCAAAAAACTGATAAGCAATATAAAAAGGCTTGTCGGCTTTAAAAATATGCATATTCATATTGACCTTATTGCGGGTCTTACGGGTGAGGATTTGAACAGTTTTGAAAAAAGTTTCGATACTGCATACAGTCTTCAGGCACATATGTTGCAGATGGGATTTTTAAAACTGCTTTACGGCGCCAAAATGCGGGAAGATGCAGAAAATTACCCCTGTGAGTATTCGGACATTCCGCCCTATGAGGTCACATCGACCCCTTGGCTTAACGGGGATGAAATCGCGGCGCTTAAAAACTGCGAAGATGCGCTTGACCGACTTTATAACAGCGGAAGATTTTTGTTTACGCTCGATTATCTTATAAATGAGGCTGGCTTTACACCGTTTAAACTTTTTTATGGCTTCGGTAATGCGGTAAAGGGTGAACAACTGCGACTTGGTGACTATGCCGCACAGTTGTTCCAGTATTTTAAACCGCTTTGCGACGGTGAAATTTTGCGTGAAAAAATTGTTTGCGACCTTTTGTGCTGTTCGTGCGAATCACAGATTCCACCGTCGCTTAAGATAATTACACCGCTTCACAAAAAAGCCAAAAACACCCTTGAAAACGGTAAAAATCTTAAAATTGCGGTACTTATCAAAAGCGGGCTTGTCTTTGCCGCTGACCCAAAAAGCGAACGCGACTTTTTCGGCAGACACAAATATGCATTTTACGACCTTGACTTGACTGAATAGGGGATTTTAATATGTGCACAGAAAAGAAAAATTATAACAGTATTGACATTATGAAATTTATAATGGCAATTTTTGTCGTTTCAATACACACCGAGCCGCTTACAGGGGTTAAAAGTCCTGTTTTATACACCCTGTGGGACTGTGTTGTGCGTTGCGCTGTTCCGTTCTTTTTTATAGCATCGGGATTCTTTATCGGCAAAAAAATGTGTGGTGATAAAAAATCGGATATCGGTATTGTACTTAAACAGGTCAAAAGAATTGCTAAAATGTACCTTGTGTGGTCGGCTGTGTATATGCCGCTTGCGGTTTATGATTTCTGGCGTTGCGGATATTCGCTGAAACTTGCCGTCGATACATATCTGCGTTATTTTCTGCTACTTGGCGAAAACTATAATTCGTGGATGCTTTGGTATCTGCTTTCTACCGTTTATGCGCTGCTTTTTACCGCGTTACTTCTGAAATTCAAAATAAAACCGCTGTATATTGCCGTTTTCGGTTTTCTTTTATTCGTGGCGGGTCTTGTAATAACCGAAATTGTTTATTATCCAAATGATTTACCCCACATACTTTCGGTTTTGAAAACATATGTTGTTAAAACCTTTATCAACGGGCGGATTTTTACGGGATTTTTCTATATACCGCTTGGTATTGTGCTTGCCAAAAAGCAAATGCCTTTGTGGTTAGGAATTGTTCTGTTTACAGCAGGTTTTACAGGTAACTATTTCTTTGACGGTGTGGCGGGAAATATCCTTGTATCGGTATGCGCGACGGGTGTTTTCTTTGCGGTGTGCAATATGAATCTGAAAGACCGACCCATTTATCGGTTTTTAAGAAATGCAAGCACCGATATATATCTTGTTCATATGTATGTGTGGACATTTTACTATTTTATTGTATACCGTCAAAAAACCTTTGGTGTTGACAGTTTTATCGTCACAACGGCAGTTTCTTTGCTCGTTTCGGTTGCTTTCTCATTTGTAAAGAAATTTATGCGCAGAAAAAGTGCATAGTTTTTATTGCATTACGGTCGGGTTTAAGGTATACTAATTTTATATCTTTAAATTTTAAGGAAGTTGATGTTTGTGAACCAAGGTTTCAAGCATAGAATATACGGTATAATACTGACGGGTCTGCTTTTTGTTTTGACAGTGCTTTTTGTCTGGGTGCTTTTTGATGCCGCTATTTTGCCTGCTGGGGTAGTTGTCCTCGGCGGGGCGGTTTTGCTTGCCCTTGACGGTATTGTTTACTGGCTTACCGCCGATATAAAACAGCGCACAAGGGTTATAATCGGCAGTATAATTGCTGTTGTTACTGTTGCGCTGACGGCGATTGGTTGGTACTATGTGCATTACGGTGTTTCTGCCCTTGAAAAAATCAGTACACCTAAAAAGGAGTATGCGCATATCGGCGTGTATGTAAAGACCGAGGATGCGGCACAAACCTTAAACGATGCCGCCGAATATACCTTTGGCATACTTGATACGCTTGACCGTGATGCTACCGATAAGGCGGTTGAAATTATAAACCGAAAACTCGGTAAAAATATTGCGGTTAAGGAATACACGGAAATCGGTCTGCTGGTCGAGGCGCTTATAAAGGGTAAGGATATTAAGGCTATTGTTCTTAACGAGGGTTTTATGTCGCTTTTGGCTGAAACCGAGGGTTACGAGGAGTTTGAGCAGAAACTGCGCGAAATATATATGGCGGAATTTGAGGTTGATTCTCCTGCCGCAAAACCGGAGATTGCACCGCGCCCCGCCGCCAATTATTTTACGGTTTATATAAGCGGCATCGACTGTCACGGCAGTATTTCGCGCCGTAGCCGCAGCGATGTCAATATAATCGCAACCGTCAATACCGAAACGGGGCAGGTACTGCTTTTGTCGACACCGCGCGACTATTTTGTTCCGCTTTCAATTTCAAACGGTATACCCGATAAACTTACCCACGCGGGCGTGTACGGTATTAAGGTAAGCCGCGATACACTTGCAATGCTTTATGACACCGAAATTGATTATTATTTCAGGGTCAATTTTGACGGGTTTAAGGAGATAATAGATGCTCTTGGAGGTGTAACCGTTCAGTCGGATTATTCCTTCAAAGCGGGTGGATTTGCCTTTAAAAAGGGCGAAAACGCACTTGACGGCGAATCGGCACTTGCCTTTGCACGCGAGCGGTATAAACTTGCAGGCGGTGACCGTCAGCGCGGTAAAAATCAGATGGCGGTTATAAAGGGCGTTATACAAAAGGCTACAACCTCAACCGCTATGCTTACTAACTATAAATCGGTGCTTGAGGGCATTACGGGAAGTTTTGAAACCGATATGCCGTATGAATATATTGCAGAACTGATACAGATGCAACTTAAAAAGGGTACGAAATGGAATGTCGTTTCATATTCTGCCGACGGAACGGGCGCCTCTAAAAAGCCGTATTCTATGAGTTCGCGCGCCTATGTTATGGAGCCGAATCAGGAAACGGTTGACCGCGCAAAGGAACTGATCGGGCAGGTTAAAAACGGCGAGGTTCCAACGCCGTAAAAACCTCTTATTCCCACTTGAAAAACGGCGGTTTATATGATAAAATACACTAACGAGGGGACGGTATAAATGAATTTTACTTCGGTTGATAATAACGGCCGTGTCGAGGGTTACTGCCTTGTAAAGAGTGTTGAGCAAAAGACCTCCTCTAAGGGCGATACCTACCTTGATTTTATGCTTGGCGATGCGGACGGCGAAATAAACGGAAAACTGTGGCGGTATTCTGCCGCCGAACACGGCGAATATAAAACCAACGATATCATTAAGGTGCGCGGCACCGTATCACAGTATAACGGCAGTGACCAGTTGCGTATTGAGCGTATACGGACAGCAAACGACGGTGACGGTGTTACGGTTGACCAACTTGTCCGCACAACGGGTTATTCGTCGGAGCAGATGTATGACGAACTAATAACGCTTGTAAACGGTTTTGAAAACAGCGACCTTAAAAAAATCGTTGGTGAAATTTACAGCGATAACCGTCTGTGCCTGCTTTACTGGCCCGCGGCGTTCAGACTGCACCACGCGGTGCGCGGCGGTCTGCTGATGCACACCCTGTCGATAGTTCGCCTTGCAGAAAAGGTGTGTGAGGTTTATCCATTTATCGACCGCGATATGCTGATTGCGGGTGCTATGCTTCACGATATCGCTAAACTTGAAGAGTTTTCGGTAAGCGAAACGGGTATTGCCGACGGCTATTCGGTGGCGGGTAACCTTGTCGGACATATTGCAATGGGTGCAATGACCGTTGAAAAGTATGCCGAAAAACTGAATATTAACCGCGAAACGGCGGTTTTGCTCCAGCATATGATTCTTTCCCATCACGGTGAGCCTGAATATGGCGCCGCCGTCCGACCGATGACGATTGAGGCGGAGATGTTGAGCGAACTCGACCTTTTGGATTCGCGCCTTTATGAAATGCGCGAGGCGGTTATGGCGGCACCGACGGGCGATTTTTCCCAGCGTATATGGGCGCTTGACAACCGTAAACTTTACAACCACGGCAGGGTCGATTTGAATAATGACCCCGAACTTTTCTAAAAATAATTAAAATAATATATAAAGGATGTTTTAAAAATGACTATTACAAAAGATATGCTTATCGGCGATGTACTTGACAAGGATACAGGTGCTGCAAAATTCTTCTTTGAAATCGGTATGCACTGCCTTGGTTGCCCTGCTTCTCGCGGCGAAAGTATTGAACAGGCATGTGCTGTTCACAACACCGACTGCGATGCACTTATCGCAAAATTAAACGAATATTTTGCCGATAAATAATACCGTGTTTCCCACACTTGGACCGCGGCTTTTAACCATTGCCCGACTCATTCCCGACGGTGCAAAGGTCTGTGATGTCGGTACCGACCACGGACTTTTGCCTGCATATCTGTACCTTGAAGGCAAGGTGCAGAGTGTATGTGCGACCGATATAAACGAAAGACCGCTTGCGCGCGCACAGGAATGTATCGACCGCTATAAGGCGGATGTGCGACTTTTTTTGTGTGACGGGCTTGACGGGATTGATAAAGACAGCGTTGACACCGTTATTATTGCGGGTATGGGCGGCGAGGTTATAAGCGGAATTATCGACCGTTGTGCCTTTTCGAGGCAAGAATCGGTCACATTTATTCTGCAACCGATGACGGGTGCGGATGAGTTGCGCCGATATCTTGCACAAAACGGCTTTAATACCGTCAGCGAAACCCCTGTTTGCGAACATAGTAAGGTCTGGTCGGTTATGGTGGTACGCTTTGACGGTGCTGTTCGCGAATGTGACGGTATAACACCGCTTGTGGGCGGTATTACTGCCGACACAAAAGAGGGCGCACTGTATATAAAAAAGCAGTATGACCGATGCCGAAAGTGTGTAGGTGCCCTTAAAAACGCACCCGAACGTGGGGCAGAGTATCTGCGTTGGCAAACGGCGTGTGAGCAACTTAAAAAACTTCTGGAGGATAAGTATGGCTTTTGACGGCGGTTTTACCTATAAAATGATTTCGGAACTTAATACCGCACAACAATCCCATATTGACAAAATATACCAGCCGTCACGCGATGTGCTGGTATTTTTGCTGCGTAAAAAAGGTTTTGCCAAACGGCTGATTATTTCGGCAAAATCAGGCGCGGCGCGTGTCCACTTTACCGACGAAAAGTACGACAACCCCGCCGTACCGCCGATGTTTTGTATGCTTGTTAGAAAGCATTTTTCGTCGGCGCGTTTTCTCGGTGCTGTCGGCAAGGGATTTGAACGGGTTATAGAACTTAATTTTGAAACCACCAACGAAATGGGCGACCGCGTGTGTCAGCGTATAATATGCGAACTTATCGGCAGTCAGAGTAACATCATTCTTGTCGCAAGTGACGGACGGATTCTTGATGCCGTCAGACGAAGCGATATCGAAACTTCGCGTCGTATTATTCAGCCGGGCGCCATATACGAATACCCTGAATCACAGGGCAAACTTGACCCGCTTAAAAATGATACCGATACTATTTTAAAAGAACTTTTAAAACGGGGAGAGGTGCCGCTTTCGCGCGCACTTCTTGATACCGTCGACGGCCTTTCCCCCCTTGTGTGCCGCGAAATTTCCCACCGCGCGGGCAGTAATGATGCTCCGCTTTCAGGTAGCGATATTTCTGCCGTTCGTGAAGGTTTAAGCGCTATTGTCGGTGAACTTTCGGGCGAGGCTAAACCCTGTCTGCTTTTAAAGGACGACGGCACACCTGCCGATTTTTCCTATACCGAAATTAAGCAGTACGGCGATGCATATAGAACCGAATTTTTCGGGTCGCTGTCGGAACTTCTTGACGCCTATTATCGCGAGCGCGAAGCCGCCGCCAATATAAAGCGCCTTTCGGCTGATATCCTTAAACTTGTAAACAATCTTATAACACGCGCCGAAAAGCGGCTTAATATACGGCGCGAGGAACTCAAGGCCTGTAAGGACCGCGAAAATCTGCGTATATACGGTGAACTTATAAAGGCAAATCTTCATATGATATCGGGAGGCAGCAGTTTTGCCGAGGTGCAAAATTTCTATGACGAAAACCTTGGTATTATAAGGATTCCGATGGACCCTGCCCTTACCCCTGCCGCAAATGCGGCGAGGTATTTTAAGGAATACAAAAAAAGTTATAACGCCGAACAGACCCTTTCGGAACTTATAAACAAGGACTGTTCTGAAATCGAGTATCTGAGTTCGGTGCTTGAAAGCATTGCCCGTTGTACCTGTGCCGCCGACATTGCCGAAATCAGGCAGGAACTGTCTGTTGCGGGATATCTGCGAACTTCCTCGGCAAACGGGCGAAAGCGTGATGTGTCGACTCCGCCTGCTGAATTTACAAGCCCTGACGGATACCGTGTCCTTGTCGGTAAAAATAACACGCAAAACGACCTGATTACCACCCGCATTGCGACCAAGGGTGATTTGTGGTTCCATGTAAAGGGAATACCTGGGTCGCATGTTGTGGTTATGTGCAGCGGAAATGAGGTAAGCGATGAAACGGTGATTTTCGCCGCGCGGCTTGCGGCAAAGAACTCTAAAGCCGCAACATCGTCGAATGTTCCCGTTGACTATACACCCGTAAAATTCGTTAAAAAACCTAATGGCGCAAAACCCGGTATGGTAATATACACTACCAATAAAACGGTGTTCGTAACACCGCAGGAGGAAACGGTATGAATTTAGGGGTATCGACTGCCTGCTTTTATCCGCTTCAGACCGAAAAAGCGCTTATTAAGGTGGGAAAGTCGGGTATAAAGACCACCGAAATATTTTTTAACGCCTACTGTGAACTGTCGGACGACTTTACCGACCTTTTACTCGAAATTAAGAATGAATACGGTCTGAATGTTACCGCAGTTCACCCGACTATGTCGCTTGCCGAATCGTTTATGCTGTTTTCGGATTATAAAAGGCGGTTTGACGACGGTCTTGAACAGTATAAGAGGTATGCATATATAGCGGCAAAACTCGGTGCCAGATATATAATAATGCACGGCGGAAAGCCAAACCATGCGCTTGACGGGTACGGTTACTGCGAAAGATTTGCCCAAGTTTCAGGGGCGGTACGCCAGAACGGTGCGGTACTGCTTCAGGAAAATGTTGTAAACCACCGCGCGGGCAGTATTGAATTTCTTGAATATATGGTACAAGAGTTAGGTGATGAGGTCGGTTTCTGCCTTGATATAAAACAGGCAGTAAGGGGCGGATATTCGCCTTTCGATGCCCTTTGTGCGGTGCATAAAAATATAAAACATCTGCATATAAGCGACCATACCCCGACACACGACTGTCTGCTTCCTACAAGGGGAGAATTTGATTTTGCAAAGTTTTTCGCTACTGCCGAAGATCTCGGCTATAATGGTGCCGCGCTGATTGAGGTCTATCGCGACGCGTATAACGGTTATGAGGAAATTTTCGACTGCTACAGAAAAATAATTTAAAAAAGTGTTGCAATATGCAAATATATGTGATATAGTATTAGGGCTATATTACGGAGGCATAGCTCAGTTGGTTAGAGTACTTGCTTGACATGCAAGGGGTCACCGGTTCAAGTCCAGTTGTCTCCACCAAAAATCCCGAATGCGTAAGCGTTCGGGATTTTACTTTTTCACTTTTCACTAATTCCACATTCGGGATTTTTGGGAAGTAATAGGTAAGAGGTAATAAGTATTGAGATTTTGCCAATTCATTACTTTAACAAAACTAATTGACATAAATTGCTTTTTATGATACTATTAAACTCGATTGGAGAGTGTAAAAATGCGTATCTATGAAAACCCTCAAAAAACAAGTGAAAACCGACTTAAACAAAGAAGTTATTATATACCTGCCGGTCGTACGGAGTATAATCTCTTAAACGGCGACTGGCGGTTTGCATACTTTAAAAGGGATATCGATGTTCCAAAGGAAATAACCGCTTGGGATACTATTCCTGTACCGTCATGTTGGCAGGTTTTGGGATATGAAAACCCGAACTATACAAACATAAATTATCCTTACCCCTGTGACCTGCCGTATGTTCCCGACGACAATCCTTGCGGTGTATATGAAAAGGATTTCACCCTTGATAAGTGGGGCAGAATCTATTTCGTGCTGGAGGGTGTTTCCTCCTGTGCTTTTATCACCGTAAACGGCAAGTATGTCGGTTTTACACAGGGTAGCCATCTTCAGGCGGAGTTTGATATTACCGACTTTGCTGTAAGCGGCAAAAACACCGTAAGGGTGTATGTTCTTAAATGGTGCTGCGGCAGTTATCTTGAGGATCAGGACTTCTTCCGCTTTAACGGTATCTTCCGCGATACATATATACTTCAGCGACCCGAGGGTCACATTACCGATACCAAAATTGTCGCAAAAGACGGTGCAGTAAATGTTTCGCTTACCGCCGCCGCCGATGTTACCGTTTTGGATGCAAGCGGTAAGGTTATCGGCAGTGCTAAAAACACCGATAACGCCTGCATACCCGTAGAAAACCCCGTTTTCTGGAACGCTGAAAAGCCGTATCTTTACACCGTAACGATTGAACGCGACGGTGAAATAATAACCCAGAAAACAGGTTTTGTGACGATAGAAATCAGCGACAAATACCAACTTCTTATAAACGGTGTTTCGGTAAAACTTCACGGTGTAAACCACCACGATACACACAAGTATAACGGTTGGTGCCAGACTAATGAGGAACTTCGTGCCGACCTCCAACTTATGAAACGCCTTAATATTAACTGTATCCGCACTTCGCACTATCCTCCTACTCCGTATTTCCTTGAGTTGTGCGATGAAATGGGATTTTATGTTGTACTTGAAACCGATATTGAAACCCACGGTTTTGTACGCCGTGAGGCTAATGTCGGCTACGGTTATGATGTGGATTCGGGTGCTTGGCCTTGCACTAAACCTGAGTGGCGGGCAGAACATGTCGAAAGAATGCAACGTGCCGCACTTCGCGACCGTAACCACGCAAGTATAATTATGTGGTCGACAGGTAACGAAAGCGGCCACGGTGAAAACCACCTTGCTATGATTGAATGGGTCCGCACCCTTAAAGACGGTCGCCTTGTTCACTGCGAGGATGTGTCCCGTCAGGGCAGATACCCCGAACGCGCCGATGTCTTTTCAAGTATGTATCCGTCATTTCAGGATCTTATTGCATATGCGGAAGACGAAAATAAAAAAATGCCCCGTTTCCTTTGTGAATATGCCCACGCTATGGGTAACGGTCCAGGCGATGTTTTTTACTATAACGAACTGTTTGACAAGTATGATAAACTTATCGGCGGTTGCGTATGGGAATGGGCTGACCATGTTGTCACGGGCGAAGACGGTGTTCAGCGCTACGGCGGCGATTTTGAGGGCGAACTTACCCACGACGAAAACTTCTGCTGTGACGGTATGGTGTTTGCCGACCGAACACTTAAGGCGGGCTCGCTTGAGGTACGCGCCGCATATCAGCCGATTCGTACCGAACTTTGCGGCAATATCCTTAAAATAACCAACCGTTACGACTTTACCGATTTCCTTGAGTGTGATTTCGTATACTCGATTGAGAGTGACGGTGAGGTTGTTGTTTGCGATACCCCCGTTATTGCGGCATTACCGCACGAAACGGTTGAAATTGAAATCGAAATTCCCGAAAACATCACCTGCAAATACGGTACATATCTTAACTGCTTCCTTACTAAGGGCGGTATACCCGTTGCACAGACACAGCACGAAATAATTACAGAAAAGTGCGCCTGTGATAAATGTGACGAATATGCTGCTGCTGACGAGCAGGAATATGATATCGTGTTCAGCGGTGAGGGCTTTAAATATGTCTTCTCAAAGCATTACGGTATGTTTACAAGCCTTGTTACCGACGGGGTTGAGCGGCTTGCCGCGATGCCGCGCCTTACGGCTTGGCGTGCGCCCACCGATAACGATAAGAATATAAAACCGCTTTGGGGCTTTTATAACATCTGGCAGGGCGAAAACCTTGACCGCACATTTACCAAGGTTTATGACTGCACTTTTGAAAACGGTACAGTTTCGGTAAATGCATCTATGGCTGGTGTTTGGCGTGAGCCGCTGTTCAGATACACACTTAAGTTTACGGTTTATGCCGACGGAAAAATCGATATCGCACTTGACGGAAATGTTAAGGAAAAATCGGTATGGTTGCCCCGTCTTGGTTTTGAATTGCAACTCCCCGCAGATGCAGATACCTTTAAGTACTTTGCGCACGGACCGATTGAAAGTTACA
>JAZREH010000271.1:0-2498 GCA_045660705.1 Acutalibacteraceae bacterium | reverse complement strand
AAGGTCGGCGGTCTTATCGCACAGGGTGTCGGCACCTCTATGTTACAGATGCCAAACATTGTGCGCCGTCCTATCATCTGGTTGCCCGCAATCGTCGCCAGTGCGGTTTTAGGTCCTGTTTCAGCGGCGGTTATCGGTATGACAAGTAACGCCGTCGGCTCGGGTATGGGGTCGGCAGGTCTTGTCGGTCAGTTTATGTGCTATGAAACGATGGTTGCATCGGGAGAATTTACACCCGTTGTCACACTACTGCTTATAATCATAATGCACTTTGTTGCCCCCGCCCTTATATCGCTCGGCGTTTCGGAAAGTCTGCGTAAACTTAAAATTATCCGTCACGGCGATATGAAACTTGAAGGAATTGCCAATGCGTAAATCAGAACTTACCGTCGAGGCGGTAAAGCGCCTTGAAAAACTTTATCCCGATGCAATATGCTCGCTTAATTACCGCGATGCATTTCAGTTGCTTATTGCAACCCGACTTTCGGCGCAGTGCACCGATGCGCGTGTGAATATCGTTACCCCTGCACTTTTTGAGGAATTTCCCGACCCTCAAAGTATGTCTACGGCTCCCCTTTCGCGGGTTGAGGAGCACATACGCACCTGCGGTCTTTACAAGACCAAGGCGCGCGACCTTATCGGTATCGCACAGATGATTGTAAATGATTTCGGCGGCGAAATCCCCGCCGATATTGATAAACTTACCCTGCTTCCTGGGGTTGGCAGAAAAACCGCAAACCTTGTTTGCGGCGACATATACGGTATGCCAGCCGTTGTTTGTGATACGCATTTTATACGCCTTTGCAACCGTTTGGGTCTTGTAAATACTACCGACCCTAAAAAGGTGGAGGAGGCTATGCGAAAACTTCTGCCGCCCGATAAATCAAACGACTTTTGCCACCGAAGTGTTCTTTTCGGCAGAGATATCTGTTCAGCAAGGAACGCGCGGTGCAACGAATGTATACTTAACGATATCTGTCCTAAAAAAGGGGTTAAATCCAAATGATGCAAAAACGCGTTGCCGCCATACACGATTTGTCCTGCTTTGGCAAATGCTCACTCACCGTTGCAATACCGATTATATCGGCAACGGGGATTGAGGTTGCCGCAATTCCAACCGCCGTACTGTCTACCCATACAGGCGGTTTTGTCGGCTATACCTTCCGCGACCTTACCGACGACATTCTGCCCGTTGCAGAGCATTGGCACAGTGCAGATATAACCGCCGATGCGATATATACGGGGTATCTCGGCTCGAAAAAACAGGTTTCAATAGTTATTGACGCTATAAAACTTATCAAAAAACAGGGCGCACCCGTAATCGTTGACCCCGTTATGGGTGACCACGGACGGCTTTACGGCGGATTTCCCGACGATTTCCCTGAGGAAATGAAAAAACTTTGCAAACACGCCGATATTATAACCCCAAACATCACCGAAGCGGCGTTTATGTTAGGTGTTGACTACAAAGAGGGACCATACGACAGGGAGTATATCGAAAAACTGCTTACGGGACTTTCAGAAATTACCGACAGCAAAATTGTTCTGACGGGCGTTTGGCTTGACAACCGCCGTATCGGTGCCGCCTGCTTTGACGGCGAAAAAACCGACTATATATTTTCCGAAAGAATCGAAACCACATATCACGGTACGGGTGATGTCTTTGCAAGCACGCTTGTTGCGGCGTATATGAACGGTCTTGACCTCAAAGGTTCGACACGCGCGGCAGTCGATTTCACCTGTGCCTGTATAAACCGCACCTGGCGTGACCACAAAGAAATGAAATACAGCGTTAATTTCGAGGCAGAAATACCCAATCTTATAAGGATGATAAAACAGCGTGATGAGTGAGTTTAATTCAAGAACAGTCGGACTTATCGGACAGGAAAATGCCGAAAAACTGCAAAATGCAACGGTGGCGGTCTTTGGAATCGGCGGTGTCGGTTCCTACGCGGCAGAAGCCCTTGCACGAAGCGGTGTGGGTCATCTGTACCTTTGCGACAGTGACCGCGTTGAAATGAGCAACCTCAACCGTCAACTTATTGCTACCGTCGATACGGTTGATATACCCAAAACTACGGCGGCGGCAGACCGATATAAAAAAATAAACCCCGATATAAAAATCACCGAGGATACGAGGCTTATTCTGAACGGCAGTCCCCTGACCTTTGAGGATTTTGATTTTATAATAGATGCCGTTGACAATGTGACGGCAAAACTTTATCTCATAGAAAAAGCCACCCAACTGAACATCCCGATTATCAGCGTAATGGGAACGGGCAACAAACTGTGTCCCGAAAATCTTCGGATTGACGATATATACAAGACATCAATGTGTCCGCTTTGCCGTGTAATGCGGCTTGAACTAAAAAAACGGGGTGTTAAAAAACTGCCTGTTGTGTGGTCGGACGAAAAACCGATAGAGTCAAATACCGAAGATATTAAATCATCGGGCAGACCCGCACCGTCAAGTATGTCATTTGTACCAGGGGCAGCAG
>JAZREH010000270.1:0-4071 GCA_045660705.1 Acutalibacteraceae bacterium | reverse complement strand
CCTCCGACTTTCGGCAAACATATCGGGATAGCATTCACCCGGTTTGTGGGAGCCAACTCCGAAACTTTCAAGCGCCACCGTAACACCGTACTTTTCGGCGTAGGGAAGTATATCATTAAACATTCGCTGATTTTCGCTGTGAAGCAGTTCATACGATGCGTCTTTTCCGCCGTAATGGTTGCTGCCGATGGGGTGGATAACGGTCAAGGGGCACTCTAAAATCTGGTTTATGCGAAGACCGCGTTCCGCCCAGTATAGCACCTTTTTATCGTTTTCGGGGTCGCCGTTATAGCACTTTCCGCAAAGGTTGTGGGTCTGACAGATTTCTATGCCGCACTCCTTCGCCTTATCGCGCACCTTTCCGAAATATTCTTCAAGTTCGGCTTCGGGCAGGTCAAGTTTTGAAGGGTAGGGCTGAAAAGCATAACCCTCGACATTAAAATCAACACCGTCAAAGCCCGCCTCGGCGGCAATTTCAATCGCCTCGACATCGCCGTACTTACACTGTAGTGCGTGACAGGAAAAACTTATTTTTTTACTCATTTTACATACCACCCTTAAATTTCTCCGCGTTTATTTATAAACTCGCGGTAATATTTTGCAAGGAATTTGTGTCCCTCATCCATAAGGTCGCCAAAGCAGACCGAAACCTCAAAATTATAGTATCCGTCGTATCCGATTTCGTCGAGCGCATCGAAAACTTCAGGCCACTTTATACGGTTGCCGCCGCCCTTACGGGGGATAAGATGCATATCGTAAATGCCGTCATTATCGTGGATATGAAGAAGTTTTATACGGTTACCAAAATACCGTATAAATTCGGGCACCGACATAAAACCGAACTGTGTCGCGCAGTGGGTGTGACCCGTATCAAGGCAAAAAGCCTTGTTTTCGGTCTGCATACAGTCGTATTCGCGGCGCATTTTTTCGGGGTCGGCAAACATATCGGGAAAGTGCTGACCCGGTTTATGGGAACCGACGCCGAAACTTTCGGGCGCAATTATAATACCGTACTTTTCGGCATAGGGAATGATATCCGAAAACATCTTCTGATTATATTCGTGCATCACCTCATACGATGCGTCCTCACCCCAGTCCATAACCGAAATGGGGTGGATAACGGTATACTCACAGCCCATTATTTCGTTGGCTTTAAGTCCACGCTCTGCCCAGTGCAGTACCGCCTCGTCGTGCTTGTCATCGCCGTTATAAAGTTTTCCGCAAAGGTTATGGGTCTGAACGATTTTTATGCCACATTCCTCTGCCTTTTTGCGAATGGCGGTGAAATATTCCTCAAACTGTTTTTCGGGCAGGTCGAGTTTATTATTGTCGCCCGATTGGAACGCATAACTTTCGACATTAAAGTCGATACCGTCGTACCCTGCCTCGGCAGCAATTTCAATCGCACGAAGGTCGCCGTACTTACGCTGAAGTCTGCCCGTTGTTGTACTGATTTTCTTTTCCATACTATTCACCTGCTATACCGGTCATTTCTACACTCTGCATAAACTTGCGTTGCAGAATAAGATACAAAATTATAAGCGGCAATACCGAAATCATCGTACCTGCAAGGGTTACCGCCTCGTTGATGCGGTCAACCTCGCTTAATGTATCGGCGGCGCCGTACAGTGCCGTATAACGGTCGGTAAATATGCTCAGTTGTATCGGAAGTGTGGGTATCTTATTGCCGAAAAACATACTTGACTGTGATGTTTCGTTCCAGTACCAGACAAACGACGCCACCGCCGAAAGTACCACCGCGGGCGTTGCCGTCGGCAGAGCAATCTGATAAAATATTCTGAACTTTGAACAACCGTCGATTTCGGCGGCTTCGTCAAGCGCCTTTGGATAACTTACAAAGAACTGATAAAAAATCAGTATGAATATGGCGCTTTTAAGTCCCTGACCGAGGGCTGCCGGCAGATACGACGGGAATATTGTATCAAGTATGCCGTATGTATGATAAAGAACATATCGCGGAATCTTGGTGACCTGATCGGGGATAAGGAAGGTCGAAACGATAAGGATTATCCATATTCCCTTACCCTTTATGCTGAATCTTGCAAGACCGAAACCGATAACGGCGGTCACAACCACCTGAAGTATGGTAGGTCCCGCACTCATAATCACCGAGTTTAGGAAACTTTTGCCGAAGTCGAGCGTTTCAAACGCCTTTTGATAGTTACCGAAATATACCGCACGCGGCACCCATGTAACCGAAACATCGGCAAGTTCTTCGGGGCTCATAATACTGTTTATCACCATATAAAGTATGGGGTACAGATATACAAAACCGATTGCGGTAAGCAGGAAGTATATCGCCCACAGGGGTAAAAGTCCCATCTTTTCATTGGTGCCCATTATCCGCTTTTTAAGGGTGGCTTTAGTCATCTTTTTCATCAGTCTTTCCCCCTTGAAAGCAGTACAAACGCAAGGTAAACCGCACCGATGATTGCCATAACGACAAGGAAGAACACCCACGCCATCGCCGACGAAAGGCTGTAAATACGCCCCGCATCGTCAAAGATGCGCAGAGTTATCTGCTTGTTTACCTCATTGTTTACATAGTTCGCCAAATCAACAATGGTATAAACCGTTCCGATTATGGCAAGCGTTTTTGTGTGCGGCAGGGTGATTTTCCAGAACTTTTCCCAGGTGCCCGCACCGTCGATAGATGCCGCCTCGTAAAGATTCGGGTTTATCTTTTGCAGACCCGCAAGGAAAATAAGTATCTGAACACCCGAAAACCACATTATCATTATGATGTTGTCAAGTATATACACCGCCGGCGATTGGATTTTATCGGGAAGCGAGTTTAAAAACGCATATATCCCCGGAATCGCATCGGCAAAACTTACGGTGTACTTTGAAAGCAGGGTGCTTATAACAGGACCGCTCATAACGATAACGGGCAGAAAATATATAGCACGGAAAATGCTTCTGCCCTTAAACTGATTGTTAAGCAGTACCGCCGCAATAAGAGAAAGCACCACGATAACAGGGGTAAAACAGGCGATGAAAAAGAAGGTTTTACCAATGTTTATCGTAAACCACGGGTCGGTGTTAAGCGCTTGGTCATAGTAGTAAAACCCCCTGAAATCAAGGTTTATACTGCTTCCCGTAATCTTGACGGCGCAAAAACTCATCGCAATCGAAAACAGTACGGGGAACAGGGTGATTACCAGAAATCCGATTATCCACGGCGATATAAAGGCGTAACCGTAAAGTTGCTCACGCGCGGCAAAGGAAAGACCCTTTTTACCGTCTTTTTTCATCCTGCCTCACCTCCGACCGTTTTGTATCCGAACCCGTCAACCGTAACAACCCCGTCGGTGTAGGCTTCGGCGTTATAATTAACATAAATGCTGACACCGTTTGAATAGTCAACCCTTGAAACACCGAGCGAAACGACGGTATGTGCCGTCATTTCGGCACCCTCGACACTTTTAAGCGCCGAATTTACCGTGCCGTACACATCGGTGACGGTGGCGTACCAGTCGTCAAAGTTTATCGAAAAGTAATCGACAAGCGGTGTGTTCTGCAGTTCGTAGTTGTCTGCCGCCGCCGTTATAAAGGACGGGTAGGCACCGAATTCTATCATTTTAAGAATGTCGTTTTTTGAATAACTGCTTTGGTTTGCATAGGGGGCGTAGTAGTCAACACTGCCCTTTAAAACCATCTGCAAAAACGGAACGGTGTCGGTTTCGTAAAGGTACTGACTGTTGTTCATCGGCATATCAAGGTAGTCATCGGTGTATTTCCACAGATAACTGTTGGGGTTTGAAAGCGCCGTTCTGCCCTTTTGCTTTGAAAGCAGGTCGGACACCTTTTGCCTGAAGTCGCTTCGGGTATATTCGTGACCCGTCGTGTGGTCGGCATAAAGCCTGTAACCGAGTTGTCCGTATGCCATATCAAACTCTGCCAGTTTGTTTGTGAATTTATCCAGCGTTTCAAACAGCCGTCCCGCCTTTATTACATAGTAATTGGCGTACATCGCCGATGAGTTTGCGCGCGAAAACTGTGCGTACTGTTTTGAAATCTGCTGTGACGCCTGCCGCTGAAGACTTATCT
>JAZREH010000269.1:0-5627 GCA_045660705.1 Acutalibacteraceae bacterium | reverse complement strand
AACAACATCATGGAGCCCGTTGGCAAAATGAACGGTGACTCATTACCTGTTTCTGTATTTATGGACCATGCTGACGGTACCTTTGAGCAGGGTGCTTCCGCTCACGAAAAACGCGGTGTTGCCGTTATGGTTCCCGAGTGGAACAATGAAACCTGTATCGGTTGTAACAAGTGTGCATTTGTATGTCCACATGCTACAATCCGTCCTTACGCTTTGTCTGCTGATGAAAAGGCTGCTGCTCCTGCTAATACCAAGGTTGCAGTTAAGGAAAAGACCGCTACAAATAAGGGTTACGCTTATACTCTTGCTGTATCTCCGCTTGATTGTATGGGTTGCGGTGTCTGCGTTGGCGAGTGCCCGACCAACTCTCTTAAGATGGTTGCTCAGGAATCTCAACTTGCAGAGCAGGATGTATTCGATTACTGTGTAGCAAATGTTACCGAAAAGGCTGACGTTGCTTCTGATGCAAACGTTATCACTTCGCAGTACAAGAAACCGCTTCTTGAGTTCTCGGGCTCTTGCGCAGGTTGTGCTGAAACTGCATATGCACGCCTTGTTACCCAGTTGTTCGGCGATAAGATGTATATTTCTAACGCAACAGGTTGTTCGTCCATTTGGGGCGGTCCTGCTGCTACCTCGCCGTACACCACCAATGCTGACGGTCACGGACCTGCTTGGGCAAACTCCCTCTTTGAGGATAATGCTGAGCACGGTTACGGTATGTACCTTGGTCAAAAGGCACTTCGTGACGGTCTTGCTGCAAAGGTAAAGGAAATGGCTGAATCTGATAAGGCTTCTGCCGAGTTCAAGGCTGCCGCTGATGCTTACTTTGCAACTTATGATGATACCTCGAAGAACGGTGTTGCTACAGATGCTCTTATTGCTGAAATTGAAAAGGCTGCTGCAGCGGGTTGTCCTACTGCACCCTCTATCCTTGAAAATAAGGAATACCTCTCCAAGAAGTCCATATGGATATTCGGTGGTGACGGTTGGGCATACGACATCGGCTTCGGCGGTGTTGACCACGTTCTTGCAACCGGCGACAACGTAAACATTATGGTATTCGATACCGAGGTTTACTCCAACACCGGTGGTCAGGCTTCTAAGGCTTCTAACATTGGTCAGGTTGCTCAGTTTGCTGCTGCAGGTAAGGCAATCAATAAGAAGAGCCTTGCTGAAATCGCAATGTCTTACGGTTATGTTTACGTTGCACAGATTGCTATGGGTGCTGATATGAATCAGACTCTTAAGGCAATCAAGGAGGCTGAAGCATATAACGGTCCGTCGATTGTTATCTGCTACTCACCCTGCGAAATGCACTCAATTAAGGGCGGTATGGTTAACTGCCAGAACGAAATGAAGAAGGCTGTTGCCTGCGGTTACTGGGATATGTTCCGTTATAACCCCGCACTTAAGGCAGAGGGCAAGAACCCGTTCAGCCTTGACAGTAAGCCTGCAACCGCTGATTATAAGGAGTTCATCCTTGGCGAAGCACGTTACTCGTCACTCACACGTTCGTTCCCCGATCGTGCAGAGGCTCTGTTCGAGCAGGCAAGCGAGGCCGCAAAGGCACGCCGTGCACATCTCGAGAAACTTGTTGAACTTTACGGCAAGAACTAATTGATGTCCACGTTTTAGCGAATTTAAAAATCCCCCGCCTGACCGTACGGTCGGGTAGGGGATTTTTGCTGTAAAATTTATTATGAACAAAAACGAACCGCACCGACAAAACGCCGATGCGGTTCTAATTACATTCTAACATTAAATCATCCTGTACATTGGATTATACCTAAACTTTCTATTAGGCTATCTATATTAAAATTTTTATATTAACTGGACTTTTGGCAGAAATATCTGCAATTCTCAACTGTACATTGGTACCACCCGAACCTATTATTTAATATTCATTCTTGGGAAAGGGAATATATACTTCATAAACTCATCACCAAAAATCTATTTATTAAAAACTCCTTTTTTCGGATAATCAGAAGAACTTGATATTTACTTTTTGCCTTAAATTATTTCAGCCCATTGGATTCACCTTTAAAATTTAATACCGTTTTGCTCTGCCGAGCGTTTTTACTTCATCGGAATCACCACTTTCTTTAATTATTCTGGATGTTAGCAGGTGGAATTTCCATCCTCTTTTTGCTCACTCCTTTCTTGTTCTGTCTACATTATAATGCATAAAATACAATTTGTCAAGCAAAAGTTTAAAAGTTTTATGCACTTTTTCAATATTTACAATTTGTTCATATTTTTTTCGTGTTCATATTATTGCGGTTGTGGTAAAATAAATTGGATAAAAATGAAAGGGGATATGTTATGCGAGGACCCTCTATGCCGCCGCCCCCGGGTATGCGGGGAATGGGCAGACCGCCCGGCGGACCGCGTAGTTTTCTTACCGAGGAGGAAAAGAAAAACAAGCCAAAGGTTACTGCGGCTTTGCTTAAAAGAATAGGCGGTTATCTGAAACCGTATATTTTTCAGTTTGTGCTTGTCTTTGTTGCGCTTGCCGTTTCGGCGGTGTTAGGACTTTTTCCGTCGATTATAACGGGACAGATTGTTGATTCAATAATTGCCGATAATACTACAGTCATTGAACTGCTTAAACTTTTAATTTTGGCATTTGTTGTACTTTCTGCCGCACAGATTATAAGTGTGCTTGAACAATACATAAATGCGTGGATATCGCAAATGATAATTCGGGATATGCGAAATCAGATGTACGACCATCTTCAGCATATGTCGCACTCCTTTTTTACCACCGAAAAACAGGGTGATATCATAACCCGTATGAACAGCGATATCAACGGTGTCAGTGCGGTTATTTCGGGCACACTTACCTCGATTGTCAGTAATATTCTCACAATCGGCACATGTGTTTTCTATCTGTTTTATACCGATTGGCGGTTAGCGCTTGTCGGACTGGTTATAATTCCTGTGCTTATATTTCCTACACGCGCCGTCGGTAAAAAGCGTTGGGAACTGTTAAGTGTGGCACAGGAAAAGCACGATGACCTAAACCAACATGTTGACGAAACCCTTTCGGTAAGCGGTTCTATGCTTGTAAAACTTTTCACACGCGAGGAAAAAGAGTTTGAAAGGTTTAAACAGATAAACCGCGATGCAACCGAAATTTCGGTTAAGGAGCACCGTGCGGGCAGTTGGTTCCACGTTTTTATGGGAATGTTTATACAGATAGCGCCGTTGCTTATCTATTTTGCGGGTGGCTTTCTTGTGATTTCGCGTATTGATACCGACCTTACTGTGGGCGATATTTCGGTGGTTGTAGCACTTGTAAACCGCCTTTATCAACCCGTAAGAATGTTACTGAATCTTCAGGTTGATTTTACGCGCTCGCTTGCACTTTTCAGCCGTATTTTTGAGTACCTTGACCGCAAGCGTGATATTGTTAATCCCGAAAACCCCAAGTTTCCAAGCCTTGATAAAACCGACATATCCTTTAAGGATGTGCATTTTTCCTACGAAAAAGGTCAGGAAATACTGCGCGGTGTCGATTTTACGGTCGAAAGCGGTAAAATGTACGCCATAGTCGGCGCATCGGGTGCGGGCAAGTCTACCGTAATAGGTATGATACCGCGCCTTTACGATGTGGATTCGGGCAGTGTTTCGGTCGCATCTGTCGATGTCAGAGAGTTTGATATAAAGTATCTGCGCTCTGCAATCGGTGTTGTGACACAGGACACATATCTTTTCAACGGAACGATTATGGAAAACCTGCTTTACGCCAAGGATGATGCTACACCCGAAGAAATCGAAAACGCCTGTAAAGTTGCAAATATCCACGACTTTATATCGTCACTTCCTAAAGGCTACGATACCGTAGTCGGTAACAGGGGACTTAAGTTGTCAGGCGGCGAGAAGCAACGCATTTCGATTGCGCGTGTGGTCCTCAAAGACCCGAAAATACTGATACTCGACGAGGCAACATCGTCGCTTGATTCGATTTCCGAAAGTTTAATACAGCAGGCGCTTGACAAGGTGATGATTGGCAGAACAAGTCTTGTTATTGCTCACCGCCTTACAACGGTGCTTGCAGCGGATAAGATTATGGTGCTGTCTGACGGTAAAATCAGTGAAACAGGCACACACGATACATTGCTTCAGACAAGTCAGCGCTATAAAATGCTGTACGAAACTCAGTTCCGTAGGGTTTTGGAACACGAAAAACAGAAAAATTCATCTGATACCGTTGACTAATTGCGGTTTTTATTATAAAATATAGTTAATAAAAGATTCGGAGGCTTTAGATATGGACGAAAATAAAAAGAATCAGGATTATGACCCTGATATAATCACACTTACCGATGATGACGGTAAAGAGTATACTTTTGAGGTACTCGATGCTGTAGAAACCGATACCGACCGCTATTTGGCACTTTTGCCGATGTACGATGACCCGAAGAAAATGCTTGATGATTCGGGCGAACTTGTAATCGTAAAGGTGGCTGAGGAAGACGGTGAAGAGTATTTCTGCGAAATAGAGGACGATGATGAGTATGAAACCATCGCCGACGCCTTTGTTGACCGCCTTGAAAATTTCTTTGAGATTGACGAAAAATAAAAACTCGTAAAACCCAAAACAGGATTTTGTCCTGCCCTGTTCGCGAACCGTCGCTTTTATAACCCTACAAGATTATTAAATGGGGTCTACACTCGGACGGCAGGCTTGCAGACCTCCCGCGGCTGTGCCGAGTTCGGAAGAAGGGAGCGCGAAGCCGTTCGGTCGACACCCACCTGAACTTATGTTTAGGTTATCTTAAAGCACACTACGGCAGGGTGGGCGTGTTATGACTTTAAATTGCGCTGACCGTTTGGTCGGCGTTTTTTATTGCCAAAGGAACAAAACGGACATAAATGCCTGAAAATGTCTGTTATGTGGTATTGACATATCAGTTTACGAAAAATATAATTATTTTACGGGAGGGATTTTATGTTGATGATTATAAAGAAAACGAAATCTGTAGTTTCGGTAATTCTTTCGGCAACAATTTTGCTGTTGTCGGTGATGTGCGGATTTACTGTGAACGCACAAACGGTTACTGATTATTCAAAACAGTATATAGAGCCGATTTTTTCGGATAAAAATGTAACTGCGGGACCTGTGGCAAAGGCAGTAGGTAAAACTTCTATGACCAATTTTACCGCCGATGTTGATTATACGGTAAAGGCTGAACAGTCGGCAGGCATTACATTTGATATGCCGATGTATTATTACAACGACGGTACTAAACCCATAAGAATTGCGGGCGGTACAGGTGTTAATCAGTATATAAAAAATGAGGACGGATATATTAAAATCGGTTCTTCTACGGCAGCGCAACAGGCGGTAATCACCGAAAATCTTGTTGAGTCGGTTACTGATTTCGAACTTAAATACAGGGCGGTTATGACTTGGTCGACTACACAGATTCGCTTTGGTGTTGCCGACGGCTCATTCCGTTTCAGACTTATACTTAACGGCGGAAACTACATATCGCATAACAAAACATACGGTATTGCACTTTACGAATATACAAACGGCAAATCGGTGCTTTTACAGTCGAGTGAAAACAATACAAGTGGCTCGGATATGCGTGTGGTTTTACAGGGGCAGAATTTTA
>JAZREH010000268.1:0-2876 GCA_045660705.1 Acutalibacteraceae bacterium | reverse complement strand
TTTCGCTTAAATCCAGCGGTGTCACACTTCCCGATTTAAGATATACGGGAACGGTATCTGACGGCACAAGTTTATAAATACTTTTGCCGCCCGATTCCTCTTCACCGTTCCAAAGATTATACCATGTGCCGCGGGGCAGGGTAATCTTCTTTAAAACCGTGTTCTGTTCGACAATCGGGGCAACCAGCATAGTATCACAGAAAATATACTCGTCCTCAACCGACCTTACACTGCTGTCGTCGGGATAGGCAAAGGAAAGCGCCTGTGTCATCGGCACACCCGTCTTGCCGCTTTTAAGGGCGGCGCTGTAGATATGGTCAATAAGCGCGTTTCGTGTGTGGTAGTAATCAATAAAATTCTGCTTTGCCGCCGATGAATATGTCCAAGGAAGTCCGTCGTCGGTGGTACCGTGTTCACGCATCAGCGGCGTAAACGCCGAAAACTGTACCCACCGCATATAAAGTTCGTCGGACGGTCTGCCCGAAAGTCCGCCGATATCGGCACCGTAAATCGAAAATCCGCTTGCCGTCGCGGTAATCATACCGTTTAACTGCTGTTTAAGTCCGTACCACGCCGCTTTCTGGTCACCGCCGAAGGTCGTGGCATACTGCCAACTGCCTGCACAACCCGAACGCTCAAACAAAACGAAATCGTCGCCGACAAGGTCTTTCATCGCCTCGTTTTGCACCTTGGCATAGTAATATGAGTGAAGATTATGCATCTCGTCACCCGTTTTACCGTTATAATACAGGGTATCTTCGGCAAGATATTCGCCCATATCGACCATATAACCGCGCATACCGTACTGCGCCCGCCTTTTAAGATGCGCCTTTACAAAGGTAACCGCAAGGGGGTTTGTAAAGTCGATATAAACCCTTGACGGATTACCGAAAAATTTGTTGGTGTTACTGTTTGATTTTACAATCGGCAAATCAAGCGGCGAACAGTCAAGAAGTGAGTAAACATTACTGTAGGAGGTGTGTCCGCTGTTCCACAAAAGACCCTTTATACCGTAACTTTTAACGGTGGGCATAGTCGCATCGGCGTGGTCGATAAACAGACCCTCACCGTACATTGCATAGGGCATCGTGCCCATCTGTTTATAGCCCTCTATAACCTCTTTGACCTTGTTGTTTACCGCCTCTTTTTCCATTTGGGCGGTAAACTCTGTCCCGTCTGCCAGCGCCTTTTCCTCGGCATCGCTTACCGCCGTGTCATAAAGTCCGCGCGCCGAACCCATCCAGTAGCCAAACGCCCATTTTTCAGGCACGAACGGTTTGCCCGTAATGTCGGTATACGCCTGCATATTTTCTTCGGGCGTTTCGCTGAAAACATACAGGTCAAGGATATCGCCCTTAAAATCAAAGGAATATATATCGGTAAAGGTGTGCCCGATATCCGCCTCGGCGGCATAGGTCGAGTTAAAGAACAGCGCATAACCGTCGGTGCTGTGAAGCATCGGCACATTGGCATACGAATCGGTTTTATCGCCCGTAGAACCCTCGGCGTGATAGGTGGCATCGTGGTTCCAAAGTGTGACGGTGTAGCCGTTTTGGTTGACGGCGTTATACCGTTCGCCAAGCCCGTAAAACTTTTCGCCCGAATTTATCGGGAAACTGTATTTTATTCGTGCAACCTTGCCATCTTTATACCCGAAAACAAGGTTTTCCGACGAAAGTGCTACACTTTCTTTTGAGTCTTTAAGGGTGACAATCCGCCACGCCGTACCGTCGGTCACAAACCGCGCCGACTGTCCGCCCGCCGTAATAAGAAGTCCGTCGGCGGTATCGGTATAGGTGATGTTTTTATATTCACTGCCCTCAAAAAAACCGCCGCGCGCACCCTTTATACGCATACCGCCACCCGCGGGAAAGGTCACCGAAATCGGGGTTTTGACCCCGTTTGCTGTGGTGCAAAACGAAAACTCTTTTTCGCCCTTTTTGGTATCCGAAACACCCGACGGTACAAAACTTTCGGTGCTGATATCTTCGGGCCATACCTCAATGGTATGCTCGCCGTCACCGTAAAGATAACGGGTCATTTTTACATCCTTTATCTGCAGATACTGGGTGTTGGCAAACAGGTATGCGTAACCCGTCGTATCCTGTGGGATGCTGACCTTGTACTCGTCATTCCCGTCATAGGAAATATAGCAGTAACTTTCAACCACACGCACCGTTATACTGTGCCACAGCGAGGTGTCAAGGTTGGTCTTTACCTGTTCGGTGTAAAGGTCGTTTGTACCCGAATACCGTGCAAGCGGGTCCTGTTCGGGGGTGCGTTTTAAATGCAGACGGATAGTGCCCTCCTGCTCGACCACCGCAAAGTAGGAATCCTTTTGGAAGCAGTCGCCCATATTTTCGGCGCCGAAACCAAAGCCCATCCATTTATATGAGCCGTTTACCGCCGCATTTGAAAAGCGGTATTTTGCCGTAAACTCAAAATCGTCATACTGTTCGTCAAAATAGAGCAACGCCGCACCGTTGGTTGCGCGACCGCCCGCGTACTCGCCCGTACCGTAGCGCTCAAGCGCCGAATTTTCGGCATTTATACGCCAATATTTCGATATGTCGTCGGCGTTTATAAGGCTGTTGCCGTTTTCGTCCTTTGCGCCAAACTTTTCGGTGTTTGAAAAGGCGTAACCCGTAAAGTTTTCGCCAACCGCCGCAATATCGTCAAAGGTATAAGCGGTGGTGTAAGGGGTGGTATAACTTTGCAGTCTTTTAACCGTAAGGTTTTTAAACTGCATATTCTGTGTATAACTGTTAAGGTACACATATCCGCCGCTATAACTGTCGGGAAGTATTTTTTCACAGGTGATATTCTTGCCGCCGTATGTATAGGTTACGGTAAGTTTTCGGTCTTGAACGCTGACC
>JAZREH010000267.1:0-1060 GCA_045660705.1 Acutalibacteraceae bacterium | reverse complement strand
TCAAGGGTGCCGAGTTGGTTTACCTTACCCATCGTTTCGGGACAGATGTGCACATCGCCGTGTCCCGCGCTGTCGAGCGCGTCAAGTGCCTTTTTCATCGTATCAAGAGCAAGGTCAAGTGCGGTTTCGCGGGAAATTTTACCGCAAGAACCCGTATGCACGATTATACGGTCGCCGCCCATCGCCTTTATCGCGCGTGCAGAGGCAAGTATATATTTAAGCGAACCGATTCGCTTTTCCTCCTCAACCGAGGACATTGAGATATAATAGGGCGCGTGAAGGGATAGCGTAATACCCTTTTCTGCCGCCAATTTGCCGAGTTCGTTTGCTTTTTCGGTGCCGATATTAACACCTCTGCCACACTGATACTCAAAGCAGTCAAGCCCCATTTTTTCTATATATTCGGGCACCTGTAGACTGTGCTTATAACCCATCTCGGTAAAACTTGCGGAATTGCCCGCAGGTCCGAATTTTGCCGACATAACTATTCCTCCGTTTTTGTGATTTTAAGAACCCTGAAAAGCACCTTTTCAAGTCTGCGCCTGATACGGAAACTTAAACCGTCTTCGGGTTTAATAGGGGTAAGCAAAATCGTCTTTACACCGACGGTGTTGCCGCCGATAACATCGGTAAATATCTGGTCGCCGACAATGGCGGCGTGTTTTCTTTTAACACCGAGCCTTTTCACAGCACGCAGATAACCGAACGGCAGCGGTTTACAGGCAAGGCTGATAAAATCAAGTCCGATTCTGCCCGCAAACGGCTCAACCCTGAATCGTTTTGAGTTTGAAACAACGATAAGTTCAATCCCCGCGCTTTGCATAAGTTTTAGCCACTCCACCAGACCGTCGGTAAGTATTTTCCCGTGATGTGTGGACATAGTATTATCGACATCAAGCATAAGTGCAGTAATACCGCGTTTTGATAGCATTTGCGATGTAATGTCGGGTATTCTGTCGAGTTTTATATGAGGTCTAAAAAACATAAAATCACCTAAAAATCAAGGGTTGTCCGCAAACAGACAACCCTTTCAAAGACATAAATTAGCGATACTTTCTCT
>JAZREH010000266.1:0-1341 GCA_045660705.1 Acutalibacteraceae bacterium | reverse complement strand
GGGAAAAACCTTTGCATGTTTTGAACCCGCTATTGACTATGTTGTTGTAAAATTCCCCAAATGGCCCTTTGATAAGTTTGCAGGTTCGTCGCGCGCTCTCGGTACACAGATGAAGGCAACGGGCGAGGTTATGTCAATTGGCCACAGTTTTGAAAACGCCATTATGAAAGCGGTGCGCGGTGCCGAAATTTCGCTTGATACACTTAATGCGCAACCCCTCGACGATGCGCCGATTACCGAGCGCCTTAAACGGCTTGACGACCGCCGTATCTTTACGGTGTTTGAGGCACTTAAATCGGGTATAAGCGTTGATGAAATCAATAAAATCACACGCATTGATAAGTTCTTTATAAATAAACTTTTAAACCTTGTAAACTATGAAAAGTCAATCGAAAACGGTATGACCGATGAACTGTATGCCGAGGGTAAGCGCCTTGGATATACCGATGATGCCTTAAAGCGTCTTTCGGGTGCTCAGACACTTGGCGGTATGCAGGCTTCCTACAAGATGGTTGACACCTGCGGCGGTGAGTTTGCGGCGGTTAAACCCTATTTCTATTCCTGCTACGGCGGTGAGTGTGAATCCCGCGCCTTTACCCGTTCAGGGAAACCCGTTATTATGGTTCTGGGTTCTGGTCCGATTCGTATCGGTCAGGGTATTGAGTTTGACTATTCTTCGGTTCACTGCGTATGGACACTTAAAGAACTCGGCTACGATGTTGTAATTGTAAACAATAACCCCGAAACGGTTTCGACCGACTATGACACCGCCGACCGTCTGTATTTTGGGCCGCTTTCGCCCGAAGATGTGATGAACATCATAAAGGTTGAGCAGCCTGTTGGTGTCGTTGTTGCTTTCGGCGGACAGACAGCGATTAAACTTACACAGTTCCTTGACAAAAACGGTATACAGATTCTTGGTACTTCGGCAGAGGGTATTGACCTTGCCGAGGATAGAGAACGCTTTGATGAACTGCTTGAACGCTTTTCTATTAAGCGTCCAAAGGGTACAGGTGTTCTTACCCTTGATGAGGCACTTGTTACGGCTAACCGTCTTGGATATCCTGTACTTCTGCGTCCGTCGTATGTTATCGGCGGACAGAATATGCGCATTGTTCACGATGATGACGATGTCCGTATGTATATGGACAGAATTCTCTCTCAGGGAATCGAAAACCCCGTACTTGTCGATAAGTATATGGCGGGTACCGAACTTGAGGTTGATGTTATTTCCGACGGTAAGGATGTCCTTATCCCCGGCGTTATGGAAGTCGGAGGCCAAGCGGTCTTAGGAAGACAACTGTGGTACCCAACTCCTTGGCTCACAGAACGACATGGCTA
>JAZREH010000265.1:0-4340 GCA_045660705.1 Acutalibacteraceae bacterium | reverse complement strand
TAAGGATATCTGGACCAAGGAAGCCGCTGAAATCGAAGAACACTACAAGAAGTTCGGCGACAGACTTCCCGACGAACTCCGCACACAACTTGCAAACCTTAAAGCAGGTCTTGAAAAGATGTAATTTAAACTTCGCGCCGCAGATTTCTGCGGCGCGTTTTTTTGTGTTTTCAAGGGTGCAAATTTGTTGACAAAAAGGGGCAGGGGGTATATAATAAATTTAACTATGTAAACTCTTGTTAAAGGATGTTATTTATGGAATGGATGTCACTCAATGATTTAAGGGAGAAATATCTTTCTTTCTTTGAAAGTAAGGGTCATTTAAGGCTTGGAAGTTTTTCGCTTGTTCCCAACAACGATAAATCTCTGTTGCTTATCAATTCGGGTATGGCACCGATGAAAAAGTATTTTACGGGTGAGGTTACACCGCCGCGCAACCGCGTGACTACCTGTCAGAAGTGTATCCGTACACCCGACCTTGAGCGTGTCGGTCATACCGCGCGTCACGGAACATATTTTGAAATGCTCGGTAACTTCTCGTTCGGCGATTACTTTAAGAACGAGGCTATTCCGTGGGCTTGGGAGTTTTTGACCGAAACACTCGAAATTCCCGAAAACCTGCTTTGGCCGTCGGTTTATGAGGAGGATGACGAGGCATACGCCATCTGGCGCGATGTTATCGGTGTCCCCGAAGAACATATTGTAAGACTGGGCAAAGCGGACAACTTCTGGGAGCACGGTACAGGCCCTTGCGGTCCGTGTAGTGAAATTTACTTTGACCGCGGTGAAAAGTACGGTTGCGGTTCGCCCGACTGTAAGCCCGGATGCGAATGTGACCGTTATATGGAAATATGGAACAATGTATTTTCACAGTTCAATAATATGGGCGACGGCACATATACCGAACTTGAACACAAGAACATTGATACGGGTATGGGACTTGAGCGTCTTGCCTGCGTTATGCAGGGTGTTGACAATATGTTTGAGGTTGACACTATCCGTAATATACTTGACCGCGTATGTGCGATATCGGGTAAAAAGTACGGTGACGGCGGTCCAACCGACATATCAATCCGCGCTATTACCGACCACGCCCGCGCATCGACATTTATGATAAGCGACGGTATTATCCCGTCAAATGAGGGCAGAGGTTATGTTCTGCGCCGCCTTATCCGTCGCGCCGCGCGTCACGGTCGCCTTATCGGTATTGACCGTCCGTTCCTTGTTGAACTTTGCGAATCGGTTATTTGCGAAAACGAGGCGGGTTATCCCGAACTTCGCGAAAAGCAGGAAATGATTAAAAAGGTTATCGCGAATGAGGAAGCAAGTTTTGCAAAGACTATTGACCAAGGTCTTTTGATGCTTGAAGAACTTATTAAAAAGGGCGGCACCGTTTCGGGTGAGGATGCATTCCGCCTTTATGATACCTACGGTTTCCCGTTCGACCTTACGCGCGACATACTTGCCGAAAAGGGGATGACCGCCGATGAGGAAACCTTTAAAAAGTGTATGGATGAACAGCGCGAAAAGGCTCGTAATGCCCGTAAAGCCGCCGACGGCGAAAGTTGGAAGAGCGACGGCATTGCCTTTGATGGCGTTGCGGCTACAGAGTTTCTCGGTTATACCGCCGATACCTGCGATGCAAAGGTTGTTGACCTCGTGTGCGAGGGTGAGCATGTTGCTTCGGCAGATGCGGGTGCCGATGTTGTAATCGTTCTTGACAGAACCGTTTTCTATGCTGAAAGCGGCGGTCAGGTCGGCGATACAGGTGTTATTTCAAACGACGGCGTTACTGCCGATATCACCGACACTAAAAAGACGGTTGACGGTATTTTCACACATTTCGGTAAGATTGCACAGGGCAGTATCTCGGTCGGTGATACCGTAAAGGTTGCGTTTGATAAAGCGCGCCGCGATGCAATACGCCGTAATCATACCGCCGCACATTTGTTGCAGGCGGGACTGCGCAGTGTGCTTGGCACCCATGTTGAGCAGGCGGGTCAACTTGTAAATGATAAGAGTGTCCGTTTCGACTTTACCCATTTTTCGGCACTTTCTGCTGAAGAAATCGAAAAGGTAGAGAACTTTGTTAACGGTATAATTCTTTCGGCGATGTTGGTTGATAACCGCGAAATGCCGATTGATGAGGCTAAAAAACTCGGTGCTATGGCGCTGTTCGGCGAAAAGTACGGCGATGTGGTACGCGTCGTCGCGGTTGGTGATAAATCAATCGAACTTTGCGGTGGTACACATGTCGATAACGCGGGTAAACTCGGTCTTTTCAGAATCGTCAGCGAAAGCGGTATTGCCGCGGGTGTCCGCAGAATTGAGGCGGTAACGGGCGATAATGTTATGGCGCTTTTACGCCATTGGCAAGACCTTGCAACAACTGCTGCTAATATCCTTAAGGCAGGTAATGCCGAGGATATCGCCGCAAAGGCAACACAGGTCACAAATCAGTTAAAGGAAATGGGTCGCCGCGTTGAACAACTTGAGGCAAAGCTTGCCGCAGGAAAAACAGGTGACATTCTGTCGGGTGCTACCGAGGTTGACGGTCTGCGCGTTGCGACCGCTCTGCTTGAGGGCGTCGGTGCTGACGAGCTTCGCAAAATGACCGATACTGTAAAGGCGGATAATGCCGATGCGGTTGCGGTATTTGCGGGTGTAAACGGTGAAAAACTTACATTCTGTGCCTGTTGCGGTAAGGATGCTGTTTCAAAGGGCGCACACGCGGGTAACCTTGTTCGCGAGGTTGCAAAACTCGCGGGCGGTAACGGCGGCGGAAAACCCGATAGCGCGATGGCTGGCGGTAAGGATGTTTTAAAGGCACAGTCGGCGCTTGATGCTGTTGTTGATATAGTTAAGTCACAACTTAAGTAAAGGGGTATGATTGTATGTCAGATTGCCTTTTTTGTAAAATAATTGCGGGCGAAATACCAAGCACCAAGGTTTATGAGGACGAATGGGTCTATGCCTTTCTTGATATCGACCCGCAGGCACCTTTCCACGCGGTTTTCGTGCCTAAATGCCATATAAAATCAGCGGCTGAAATTGATAATGAAAACAGTTTCTATGTTTCAAAGATTTTTGAGGCGATTTCTGCGGTAGCCAAAACCGAAAATCTTGAGGACGGATTCAGGGTTGTTAACAACTGCGGTGTACAGGGCGGACAGACCGTCGGTCACATACATTTTCATCTGCTTGCACGCAGAAATCTTGCTTGGCCTCCGGGCTGATTGGAGAGAAGAATATGTCTGAATTTTACACTATGAAAATCGCGGGTCTTGTACGCGATCTTGAAAAATTCCCCGTCAGTGACAGTCTTGATATCGCCGCTTTTATAATTTTCGGCGATGTTGAACTTACCGTTGCGGGATGCACGGAACTTCTTAAAAAGGTTCCCGAGTTCGATGTGATACTGACCCCCGAAGCAAAAAGTATCCCGATTGCCTATGAAATGGCGCGTCAGTCGGGAAAACCGTATGTGGTTGCACGCAAGGGCGTAAAGGTTTATATGCGAAACGCGATTGAAGTAAGCGTTACTTCAATCACCACCCAGAAAGAGCAGAAACTGTTCCTCGGCGAAACCGAGGTAAACCTTATAAAGGGCAAGCGCGTACTTATCGTTGACGATGTTATAAGTACAGGCGAATCGCTTGAGGCGGTAAGAAAACTTGTTGCCGAGGCTGGCGCTGTTGAGGCGGCTTCCTGTGCTTTCCTTGCCGAGGGAGATGCCGCAAAACGCGACGATATTATCTTCCTTGAACCGCTTCCGCTTTTCTTTAAATAATTTAGTGAGGCAGGGTTAAGTCCTGTCACAATAAAACACGCAAAGGTGCAAAATCGCGCTTTTGCGTGTTTTTTTGTTTTGTTTTTAAAATAAATTATTTTAAAACTCTTGCAGATAATAATAAAATATGGTATCATAATATGAATACATATGATTTGAGGTGTAAAGGGTATGGCGGATTCGCGCGCTATCGGAATTTTCGATTCGGGGCTTGGTGGTCTTACGGTTGCAAGGGAAATAATGCGCCTTTTGCCTGATGAAGATATTGTGTATTTCGGTGATACGGGTCGTGTGCCGTACGGTACACGAAGTCTTGAAACGATAAGGGAATACACGCGGCAGGATGAAAGATTCCTTTTGTCGGAAAATGTGAAACTTATTGTCGCCGCCTGCGGTACCGTTTCGTCGGTTGCGGCGGACACGGCAAATGAACTGCCTGTACCTTTTGTGGAGGTTGTTTCACATTCGGTCGATGCGGCGGTAAGTGCTACAAAAAACCGTAAAATCGGTGGGCTTGCAACTGCGGCTACCGTAAAAAGGGGCGCCCACA
>JAZREH010000264.1:0-2498 GCA_045660705.1 Acutalibacteraceae bacterium | reverse complement strand
CATCGACACCCGATGCCTTTACAAAAGCATCGCGCAACTGCAACACACTGGTTCCGTTACCTGTACCGAGATTTATTTCCTCACAACCCGTTGCATCAAGTGCCCAATCAACCGCCTTTACGTGACCGATTGCAAGGTCAACAACGTGGATATAATCGCGTACACCTGTGCCGTCAACGGTATTGTAATCGTTGCCGAAAACGTGAAGTTTTTCAAGTTTTCCAACCGCAACCTGTGCAATATACGGCATAAGATTGTTCGGGATACCCTTGGGGTCCTCACCTATTCTGCCGCTTTTATGTGCGCCGATGGGATTAAAGTAACGAAGTATTGCAATCGACCAATCCTTATCGGCAACATAAAGGTCACGAAGAATTTCCTCAATAAAAAGTTTTGTACGTCCGTAAGGGTTAATTGCGCCAAGCGGCATTCCCTCACGAAGCGGCATTTCTTTAGCCACACCGTAAACGGTAGCAGAAGACGAGAAGACAATCTTCTTAACCCCAAACTCATTCATCACCTCAATAAGTGTGAGGGTGCTTTCAAGGTTATTGCTGTAGTACATAATCGGTTCCCTTACCGATTCGCCAACCGCCTTAAGACCTGCGAAGTGGATTACTGCCTCAATTTTATTATCGGTAAAAATATTTTGAAGTGCCTTTCGGTCACGCACATCGTTTTCATAAAACTTAACCGATTTACCCGTAAGTTCCTCAACCCGTTTGAGTGATTCCTTACTGCTGTTATCAAGATTGTCAATAACGACGACATCATATCCGGAATTAAGCATTTCAACACAGGTATGACTTCCTATGTATCCTGCACCGCCCGTAACAAGTATTGCCATTATTACTGCCTCCTATCACAAAATTCATCAAAATACATTATATATAAACAGGAAGAGTTTGTCAAGGAAATTAAAGCAAAAAAACACAAATTATAGTATTATAAAAAATTTTCACACCAAAATGCAGTATAAAATAGCAAAAGCACCCATAAAGGTGCTTTTTTCATCAGGAAGGTATGTTGTTTTCAAGACCGAAACTTACAGTAAGTGCCCTGTCGACCATATCCATTGCATTTACATCAAGGCAACCCATTCTTTCTTTGAGTCGGCGTTTATCAATCGTTCTGACCTGTTCAAGCAGAACAATCGAATCCTTTGCAAGACCGCTGCCAACCGCATCCACCCTTATATGGGTCGGGAGTTCGGTTTTATCGTGTCTGCTTGTTATAGCCGCCGCAATAACGGTCGGACTGTGCTTGTTTCCGACATCGTTCTGAACGATAAGTACAGGTCGTATTCCCCCTTGTTCAGAACCGATTACAGGGCTTAAATCGGCGTAATAGATATCTCCTCGTTTAATATTCATTTTCTGTTTCACACTCCGTAAATTGTCTTGACAGTTTATCTGTCGCAGTAATATTTTTGCCGCATATCATAACATTTAATCAATGCGCGGTAAATTTTGTTTATATTACATTTTATGAGGTGGATTGTTTTTTGTGAAAGCAGTAAAAAAACTTCAGGGCGGATTACCCTGAAGTTTTTATTACAAAATATCAAACAGACCAGCAAGTGAATCAATTATATATGTACTTTCATATTTTTGCGTGTCATTGGGGTGGCGATACCAGCAGGTATCAAGCCCCGCGTTTATTCCGCCAAGAATATCGGAACTTTGAGAATCGCCGATAACAAGTATTTTAGACCTGTCCTTTTCGGGAATGTTATCAATGACAAAATCGAAATACGCGCGTTCGGGTTTCTGACATCCCACCGATTCCGAAACAAAAATTCCGTCAAAGTAACGATTAAAGTCGGCATCCTCTATACGGCGGTACTGTGTAAGTGCAACGCCGTTTGAGGTGGCATAAACGCTGTATCCTTTTTCTTTAAGATAGGAAAGACATTCGTCGGCGCCGTCCACCTTATCGTGACCCGCCGCAAGAAAACCGAAATATTCCTGTGTCATTTTTTCAGGGTCGCCCTCGCGCCCTAAGGTTTCAAGCAAAACCCTGAAACGACCTGCAAAAATCTCATCACGCTTTATTTCACCGCGTTCGTACCGTTCCCAAAACGACTTATTTATACGCGAATAAAGTTGCGCGGTTTGGTCATCATTTGGCAAAGAAAAAATTGTTAACACCTGCTTTATCGCCTTTTTTTCAGAGGCGTAAAAATCAAGCAGTGTATTATCAAGGTCAAAGAAAATTGTAGTATATTTACTCATAATCACAGTTCCAGTGCAAGTGTTTTTATATAGTCGCGCAAACCTTCACCGATTTCAGGGTGGTTTAAACCAACCTCAATATTCGCCTTTAAAATACCAAGTTTATTGCCCATATCATAGCGCTTTCCGCTGAAATCGACAAACTCGGCGTTTCGGGTTTCGGAACGGTATCATTCATTATCGGCGGCTCTCACGGACTCGATCAGAGAGTCAAAAGCAGGGCAAAATACCGCCTCTCGATGAGCCCGATGACCTTTCCGCATC
>JAZREH010000263.1:0-2837 GCA_045660705.1 Acutalibacteraceae bacterium | reverse complement strand
AACACTTCCAAACCGATAATACCCTGCCATTATATAACTTTGCGTCCCATAATGCAAGCCGTTTTTACTGTTTTTTTAAAGAAGTTTTTTGCACCGCCGCCACACACAGCGGAATCAGTATCAGTTGCAGAACAATGCCTATCACGGCATCGGTAAAGCCGCCTGTGAGGAACATTACAAGGGTAAAAGATTTACCGCCGATTCCAAGCAAAACCGCCTTTGCAATTCCCCACACAATTCTGCCCGACAGCATCGCCGAAACAAGGGCAACATATATGTTTTTAATGCTTTTTTCTTTCATTCGGCGGTACAAAAAGCCGCTGACAAACCCATACGCCGCAAGTTCCGCCGCCATCCACAACGCATTTGGATATGCGGGCGGCATACCGAACAGAAACGACCTGAAAAACGGCAGAACAAGACCCACCAAAAATCCGTACGGTGCGCCACACAAAAAGCCGCACAACAAAACGGGGATATGCATTGGCAAAAGCGTATCCCCTATTTCCTTTATCTGACTTGTAAGCAGGGGCAAAACCAAGCCGACCCCCAAAAGAACTCCCGACAAAACGGTTTTTATGATTCTTCCTCTATTCATACACTACCCCCGTTTATTCATTGTACGCGAAACCGTCGATCGGGCTATCATCCGCGCGAGAGTAAAGTTTTCCGTCCTTTGAATAAAAATATTTATTTTCTTCACTGCAACTTACATAAACGACAGGGTGATAAAGGGTCACCGTACCGTCCTCATTTAAATGCGGATAGTAATCCTCGGTCATTTTTATGTTTTTTACGGTTTTGATATTCTTGCCGATATTAAGGTTAAAAACCACATTTTGCACCTTGTTTCGGTCGGCATCAACGCGGTGGTCGGTGCGCGAAATATTTACATACAGTTCTTCAAGCGAGATGTGAAACGCCATCGCTACACCCCTGCCGTAAAAACCGCCAATCTGCTCGACAGGGATACCGTTGCATTCGTCGGGGATTGTAATTTCCATATCTTCGGTATACTCGTCACATTCATACCCACCCACAAAGCAGGTTTTTCCTGTCTCATTGATTGCGATTTCAAAGCCGTCTTTTTCGGTGCGCTCTGAATAAAGTATTGCGTAATCCTTTAAAGCGCAACCCGACAAAGCAAGGCAAACACACGCCAAAAACAGCACAAAAATCTTTTTCATACCGATTCCCCTTTTTTAAATTTAAAAATACCACATATTATTATACTTGGTGGGAAGACCCTCTCGGTAAAGATGCGAATCGGAGGACAGCGTTAAAATCTTTGGTACGGTGTAGCCGTTTTTCTCGGCAAAATGGATAACCGTCACGCCCGTATGTGTCATATCAAAATGGGTGCAGAACATCGGATAAGGGATATCAAGAACACAACTTAAAAAAGCAAGCCCAAATCCCTGATGCGCAAAAAGGGCGATTCGTTTATCATTAGACTCATTAACCCTGTACCTGCCCGTATACCTTATATGTTCGTAACCAAGGCTCTGGAAAAAATTATCCGCCTCGTCATAGATGCGCCCGATTCCCTTTTCATAATCATATTCTTTAAACTCGGGATGGTCGTACCAGCGGTCGCCCAAATCGCGTATTTCCTTACTGTTAAAAAGTTCGACCGTCTTTTGGTTATGGAACAGCCAGAGTCTTCCGCTTTTGTCCTCTTTTTCGACGGTGAGGTCGCGCCACGCGCGGTCCTCGTGTGCAAAGTCAAGCAGATTCGCCTGCTTTTTCAGAATTTCACAGGTTGGCTGTGCCGTCAGAATAGCGCGGTTAGAGGTAGATGAGTATATCTCGTCAACGCCGTAAAGTGCAAGCCGTTTTGCCACCGCCTCTGCCTGACGGGTGCCAAGCGGGGTCAGTGAATCGGGGTTGTATATCGGGTCGCCGTGCCGTACATAAAACAAAAACATTTTTACCCTCTCCGTTCAAAACCGATTGAAATTTTATAATTTCATATTATTACTTTTAATTATAAATGAATTTTGCTGTAATGTAAAGAAAAACCAACAGATGCCCGAATTGGGTCTGCTGGTTTAGGTCTGCAAAAATCACAGAATCTTATAGAAATGCATATATTATATTCAGGTGATTATATGCAATGTAATTTAAATAAACCTCAGGCAATATCCTTTATAAGCGGGAAAAACACCACACCCGCCGTCAAAGGCACGATAAAATTTTACCAAAAGTCAAACTGTGTTTTAGTTGTTGCCGATATAAGCGGTCTGCCGCGCACAGACACTAACTTTTTTGGATTACACATACACGACGGCGACACTTGCGACGGAATTGATTTTTCGGGCAGCAAAGGGCACTATAACCCGAACGGTGCTATCCACCCAAAACACGCAGGCGACCTGCCGCCACTGATACTTTGCGGAAATATAGCGCATTTATCTTTTATAACCGACCGATTTAAGGTTGCGGACATTATCGGTCGTACAGTTGTAATTCATAATATGCCGGACGATTTTACCTCTCAACCATCCGGAAACTCAGGGCAAAAAATCGCCTGTGGAATAATTAAAAAGCCGTGAAATTCACGGCTTTTATTATATATTGTTGGCACTTTGAACCTACGATAACTACTCTTGCTGCGCCCGACTGTAGATTACGGGTTGTCATTGCTTTTACCCTTTGAGGTAAAAAAGAACAGACACCCGAATGGGTATCTGTTCTTTTGGCGCCTCAAGTAGGACTCGAACCTACGACAACTCGGTTAACAGCCGAGTGCTCTACCGACTGAGCTATTAAGGCAGTTTTGTGTCGGCATCGCCCTATTTTCCCAAGCGGCTTCCCACTAAGTATCTTCGGCGCTG
>JAZREH010000262.1:0-6095 GCA_045660705.1 Acutalibacteraceae bacterium | reverse complement strand
TTATATCTCAACACAAAAGTGTTAAAATCTTTTTAGATAAGCTTTAAGCTCATTCATTTCGAACAATGCTGACGCATTTGTTCTGTCCTTCAATACTTTTAAAGTACTTGACTTTCTCTGGATTTGACTCGAGAATTGTCGGGTCCTTATTATTGTCGTTGTTTAATTTTCAAGGTTCGTTTGCTACCCTTTCTCAAGGGCGCCCGATTATAATACCACAACCACTTCCGTTTGTCAACACTTTTTTTTAAAAAATTTTAAAATTTTTTCAAATTGTGTTTTATTGGCAAAGGTTTTCAAAAAAGCAGCTTTTTTTGGTCATTTTTACCCCAAAAACGGCGGATTTACAAAAAATCCGCCGTTTATATATTATATGTGTAATGTTTCACCCGAACCAATGCAATACAGTTTTCCGTCAACATCAAACCAAACTTTTAAAAGTGTCGGATTATAAACGGTCATACCGTCGGCACTGAAAACGAGAGAATCATACGCTTTTACATAATCGTATATCTGCATATTTGTAGCATACCAGATATCATCATGTCCCGAAAACTTTTCGCATATATCATCAAGCAGTTTCCAGTTGTTATCGTTTTCAAACTCAAAACTGTGACCCCACAAATAAAACAGACGCGGATAGCGGCTTGCGCAATATAGATTATTAACATCAATCGACAGGAATTTGTCAATGTACTGCTTCACATCCGGATTTCTGTGATGAACAGTCGGCATCCAAGCGTGCCAATCGTTTGGAAGCAGAAAAGAATCATTATCACCGCCGAGCGTTCGTGCATAAACGATGCCGAGGTCGGTAAGGTACCGCTTTATATTATTATATGTAGCGCCATTCTGCATACGGGTAATACCCGAATCAGGGTAAGCCATACCGCAGATAATTCCACCAAAGGTCTTTTCAAGTCCCAAACGGCAGTTAAGTACATCTTTTATCCCATCAATCGCAGTTTGACAACCTGAAGCGCGGTGATATTCACCGTGAACAGCCACTTCGTGACCTTTATTTATAATATGTTCCCTTATTTCATCAGCCGAAAGATTATGCTCATTCCCCATATGACCGCTACATATGTTAAATGTACAACGGAGTCCGTATTTAGTAATAGTTTGTGAAAATCTGATATCCGCACGGCAACCATCATCATAACTTAAAGTAACTGCCTTGGGTTTACCGTCGGGAAAACGCATAAATCTGTATCTCATAACAATCACCTACAGTTTAATTCTTAACATAGACCCGATTTTAACAGGTCGGTCAAAAGGAATTTTAATAGTCATCATCGGGCTTGGTGCCACATCAATAATTTCGTTGTCACAGTTCATCAGCGACTCGGTCGAAACGGCAAACGGGGCGTGTCCCGCCTCAAGGCAGTCGAGCATCACACCGCGCAAGAACTTATTTTTAAGTGTTGCCACAATACAACCGTCCTCATATCCGTCAACAACCGCCGCGATAGCAAAACTGCGTATATAACCCGCCGTTTTGGGAGTCTGGGTCGGTTGACCGAAGTAAAAACCCGTACAGTACGGGCGGTGACTGATTTTTTCGAGTTCCTCAAGTACCCACTGAGGGGTTTCGGTTTCACCCGCTGCTATAGCATCAAGGGCGCCACGGTAGGCGTTTGCCGTAACGGCAGCATAGTATTCCGACTTTGCCCTGCCCTCTATCTTAAAACTGCATATACCCGCATCGGCAAGTTCTTTAAGGTGTCTAACCATACACATATCATCAGAATTAAAGACATATGTGCCACGCTCATTTTCAGTTACATCGAGATATACACCAGGGCGCTTTTCCTCCATCAGCGAATCACTCCACCTGCCCGGCTGAGCACAGTCGCCACGGTTTGCATCCCGACCCGTCATATAACTTGAAAGCAGACATCTTGCCGAAAAAGAAACACACATTGCACCGTGAACAAACGCCTCTATTTCAAGGTCATCGGGCACACCCGCACGAATACGCCGTATTTCTTCAAGCGACAACTCACGGGCAAGCACCACCCTTTTAGCACCCATTTCATAAAAAGCGCGTGCCGTTTCGGTATTTACAATACCCGACTGCACCGAAATATGCAGAGCACAATCAGGCGCATATTTTTTCACAAGGTTTATAGTACCAAGGTCACTCGCGATAACAGCATCGACCCCGATTTCATTAAGCATAGTCAAAAATTCGGGAAGTCGTTCCATTTCGTCGTCGTGCGGAATTATATTACAGGTAACGTAAACCTTTACGCCGCGGTTGTGCGCATATTCGACGCCCTCTTTAAGTGTTTCGGGTGTAAAGTTCGGCGATGCAGAGCGCATACCGAATTCCTCACCTGCAAGATAGACCGCATCGGCACCAAAGTCAACCGATGCGCGCAAACGCACGATATCGCCCGCAGGGCATAAAAGTTCGGGAGTTTTAATTGAGGTATTCATATATCCAATTCTTTTCCTTTTTTAGTCGCTTAATAGTGGCATCCTGCTGTGCCATAGTTTCGTGATAGTAAAACTTACCCTTTGCATCTGTAACAAAATAATAGTAGGGTGAGTTTTCGATTGGGTAAAGTGCCGCATTTATAGCATCAATACTCGGAGAGCAAAGCGGACCTGGGGGCAGACCCTTTACTTTATAGGTATCGTATCTTCCGTCGTCCTGACTGAACGACCTACCGTAATAGCAGGTCGGCGACGAGCCGAGTGTTGCAAACTTATCACTGTTTAAACGGTTATAGAAAATAGCCGAGACCTCAAACATTGCGGTGGCGATTTCAGGACTGTTACCGCCCGCCTCCATCTGAATAATTGATGCCATTGTCAGAATTTCGTTCATCGTATATCCAAGTTCTTCGGCACGGGCATACATTCCGTCGGTAATACGGTTTTCGGTTTCGCTTACCATACGCTTTACCGCAAGCACCGCACACTCTTTTGAATCAAATGAGTAAAAATTATAGGTTTCGGGGAAAAGATAGCCCTCAAGATTATGATAAACCTTGCCGACATTAACATTTTTAAGAAGTTTTGATTTATAATCCACTTCCTCAAAAGCCGCCAAAAAATCAGAACGCGAGCACACGCCTGCTTTTTCAAGTATAGAGGCTATACCCGGTACCTTTACATCCTCACCGTTGACATCCTTTACATAGTCGTTTATACCCGTACCCTCAGGTATTGTAACGGTTATGGTTTCAGCCTTTGCACCCTCGGTCATAAGCATTTCGGCAAGAGAATCATACCCCGCCTCGTTATTAAATGTATAAAGACCGTACTTGTATTTGCCGTCAAACTTTTTAAGTCGGGAATATACGCGGAAGACAAGCGGACATTTTACTGCTCCCGCCTCGCTCAACTTTTCAGCAATAGTGACGGTCGACGAGCCCATCGGTATTTCCATAACACAGTCCTCGCCGCGGCCGAAACCGATACCGAGGAAGTCGGCACCGATATATATACCGCCAACCGAGATGCCGACAATAGCGGCAACCGACACCACAATCCAGATTATAGTTTTTATAATACCGCCGCCGCTTTTTTTACTCTTGCGGCGTTTTTTGGCATCAGACGGTTGGCTTTCCTGCACAACAAAACCCTTTCCAATAACAAAGTCGTCATCTTCGGGCAGATTGAAGTTCACATTATTTTCGTTCATTTTGTCCCCCTGAAAGAATAATTCACATCAGCACACGCACAGCATTCCCGCGCGCAGTTTTTTCGACGCCTCGTCAGAGCCAGTAACGGCATCAAGCAGTTCAAAAGCAAATTCAAACGCGGCACCCGCTCCCCTACCCGTAACGATATTACCGTCACGGACAGCCGGCTCACCCGTAGTGACAGCGCCGACAAGTTCCTTTTCAAAACCTGTGTAACAGGTTGCGCGTTTTCCGTCAAGCAGTCCCTTATGGCCGAGTATAGACGGTGCGGCACATATTGCACCGACAATCGCACCCTCGTTATTTGCAATATCAATAAATTCCTGAACCTTATTGTCAGCCTCAAGATTTGTCGTACCTGGGAGTCCGCCAGGCAGTACAACCGCCTGTATATCACGCGGTGCGACCTCGGATATACAGACATCACACTCGACCGTAATGCCATGTGAACCCGTAACGCTTTTACCCGTAACACCGACGGTTACTACATCAAGTCCCGCGCGGCGCAGAACATCGACGGGTGTCAATGCCTCAATTTCCTCAAATCCGTCAGCAAAAAATACATAAATCATTTATTTTCTCCCTAAAACAATTCTAAAACCTTTGACTCGATATCGGCGGCGATTTCCTCAATACTTCGGGGTTGTCCGTCCTTTGCACAGGATATTACATCCCAGTTTGAAAAATCGGCAGTAAATCTTGCCGCCTCGCGGCAACGGGCAAGATACTCGGTATCGCGTTCGTGAATATCCTTTTTCGCATTGTCGCCCGCATATCGGTTTGAAAGAAGTTTCTGTGAAACCTCAATCGGCATATCAAGAAAGATTACCTTATCGGGCTTCGGAATCCCAATTTTACTGTATTCAAAATCATAAAGCCAGTTGAGGTACTGTTCCCACTCGTCCCGCGGCAGTTTAGAACACTGATGTATCGCATTGGATGTGGTATATCTGCCCGCAACAACCGTTCCGCCGTTTTCGTAGTAACCGCCCCAAGAGGTTTTAAAGGAGGCAAAACGGTCGACGGTATAAAACACAGAAGCCGCAAAGGCATTTACATCGCTCGGCTTACTGCCGAAATCACCGTTAAGGTACATCTTTACAAGTGCGCTTGAATCACTTTCATAGTCGGGAAAAGATACCGTCTGACAGTCAATTCCGTTTCTTTTAAGTGTTTCGGGAAGCAGTTCAAGTTGTGTCGACTTGCCGCAGCCATCAAGTCCCTCAAGTACAATAAGTTTACCCATTGTTTTTAAGTCCTTTATAGTATTCCCTTACTTCGGCCGCCTTACCGCAGGTCATCTTGCCCTCCGGACAACCGCCGCAAAGACAGGGCGGTCCCGCCTTTTTAAAGAGTTCGGGCGCAACCTCGGTTACAAGGGCAAGCATCTGATTGGCAACATCGCGTATCTCCCACTGTGCACGATTGCAGCAGCGGTGACGGAAGAAGTTTAAAAGCGAACGGGCATTCATCGTTACAACCATCTTGGTTTCGCAGGCATTGGGCAGAACGAAACGGGCATCCTCAATCGCCTTTTTCTCAGCAAGGCGTGATGCGGTTTTTTCGTCTTTACCCTCTGCCAAGAAATCCTTTTTATGTTTTGCAGTAAGACTTGCGGCAAGTTTATCGTAACTTTCCTGTGCAAGCCGCATCGACTCTTTATAAATTTCAAGTGTTTCGGGGTCGTCGGCAATTTCGGGCGGAGTAACATACTCAAAACATCCCTCAGGCACATAGCGTTGGCTTTTTACGGAATACGATGCGATTCTGTGGCGGGTAATCTGTGCCAGAAGCGAACGCGACACTCCCTCAATGCCGAAGGTGAAACTTGCGTGTTCAATCGGGCTTTCATGACCGATTTCAGAAAGCATCTCAACAAACGAGGATGCTTTTTCATCGGTAAGACCGTCATAAAGATTACCGATATCCGATGCGCTGTAGCAAAGTTTGGCGGCACAGGCAACCGTCTTTTCGGGCGACGGCGTATGTGCTAAAAGTATAACCTTGGGCATAAAAACAACTCCTAAATAAATCATATTCAAAAGTATTATATCAAACCTTTAAGATAATAGCAATTCTTTTTTTGTTAAAGAGGTATAAAATTTTATGTCAAAATATTTTAAAAGATTATGTAATATTTTTTAATAAAAGGTCTTTTTATGTCGGACAAAATGTGTTATACTATTGTTGTTAATGTGGCGTACTGTGAGTGTGCCACGCAAAATGCTTTATATTGCGGAGGATTATTATGGCTAACATTGATTTCAAACACACCCCCTACGGCGACCTTGCGATTGTCAGTATGCGCGGTTGCGAGGACATCTCGGCAAGCATCGACTACTATCTTAAGCAGTGGCGCGACATCCCCGAAGACGAATCGTTCGTTATCGGTGCAAACTGCCCCCGTTTCGGTACGGGTGAGGCAAAGGCGGTTTT
>JAZREH010000261.1:0-2511 GCA_045660705.1 Acutalibacteraceae bacterium | reverse complement strand
GCCGCTGGTATCGATACAAGGACGCGTATAATCCACAGTCTTGGTATATTCATACACAGTCTGAATGAGATCGTTTACCTGATTAACTCCGCTTACATACCAAGTTTCGTTGAAAGGAGTCCAACCGATGATCGAGGGGTGGTTAAAATCTCTTTCGACCGATTCGCTCCATTCTCTGAGATAGGTTGCAAGCAATCCTGCATCGGAATGATCAAATCCCCAGTTAGGATATTCGCCCCATACCATATAACCCATTTTATCGGCATTGTATAAAAATCTTGGTTCAAACACCTTTTCATGCAAACGCGCACCGTTAAAACCTGCATCCATAGATATTTTTATATCGTTAATTAGGTCCTGTTCGGTTGGTGCGGTATATACACCGTCAGGATAAAAGCCTTGGTCAAGCACCAAACGTTGATAAACCGATTTACCGTTAAGCAAGAATTTATTGCCCGACATAGTGGCGGTTCTAAGACCAAAATAGGTTTTAACTTCATCATCACCATACTTAAGCACTACATCATAAAGTCTGCCCTTGCCTAATTCCCATAAATGTTTTTCTGAAAGTGCGGTACTTAACGTAAAGTTATCGCCGCTGTTTTGAGACTTTGCGCTACCGACCAATTTGCCCTCGTAATATACGGATAATTCTGCATCGGCATTACCCTTTGCTTCGATTACTGCCGACACGCTTGCATTGTCGGTATCGGTATAAAAACGGAAGTTTTTAATATAATTATTTGGTACAAATTCAAGCCAAACCGACTGCCATATACCCGTAGTTCTTGTATAATAACAACCGAATGATTTGAATTTATGTGACTGTTTACCCGACGGTTGTTTACGTGAACGTGTATCGTCAAGTGCGCGAATTGTAATAAGATTATCACCGATATTTGCGGCATCGGTTATATCAAATGCAAATGAAGTATATCCACCCTTGTGTTTGCCAACAAAAGTATCATTTACCCAAACGTCGGTTTCATAATCAGACGCGCCAATATGTAAAAATACTCTGCCCGATAGGTTTTCTTCGGTTAAATTGATGTTTCTTTTATACCAAACACCGTATATAAAATCGGTATTGGCAACACCCGATAATTTACTTTCAGGACAAAAAGGAACTATGATTTTTTGTGAAAAACCTTTTTCGGTTACATATCCTTTTTCTTCACCGCTACGCTCATTATCAATAATAAAATCCCACTCACCGTTTAAACAGAGCCAATTAGTGCGTTCAAACTGCGGATTTGGAAATTCAGGACGCGGAATATTCATAAAGCATTCTCCCTTTTTGATTTATACTGTTATTATAAATTATCAAAAAGTCCAATTCAATGCACAATACTATCGAAAAAATTGACTTTTACTACTGAAACACATATAATTATATCGGTGATGATAATGATAATAACTTCAATAGGTTATAATTGGGCTGAGAAAAAGAATTTTACCATTAACCGACCACACGGTATAAATACGTATACTGTTATTTTTTTCAGAAGCTCTGTTGAAATTGAGATTGACGGCAATAAGGTGCTGACGAAGCCCGGTGCCTTTATTGTTTATGATATACACATGCCGCAATGGTACCGTATGCCCAATGACATAGTACATGATTGGTTTCACGTGGATGCCGCACATTTTCCCGATATGCACTTATTTTCGCTCGAATTCGGTAAAATATACTACCCATACCCGTCCGCTAAAATAATAAGAATTTTTTCTGATATAAGCAATAATTTTTATAGTGAATCGCCCCTTGCGGAGCGGTTATGCAGGATAAAAATTGAGGAATTACTCATAACTGTACGGCAATTATCCTACGAGAACAATAATTTTTCACTTAACACCGCCGAGGCTGTAAGACAAACACATAAAATTATGCTGAGCGAGTATAAAAAGGATTGGTCGGTTAGCAGTTTAGCCCAAAATGCAAATATGAGTGAGTCGCGTTTTTTTGCAGTCTACAAATCAATTTACGGCACATCGCCTATTAACACTCTTATAAAATTTAGAATTAATATCGCAAAAAATCTGCTGCTGACAGATAACTATTCTGTAAACGAGGTTGCAGAGGAGGTTGGGTATAAAAACATATATCATTTTATCCGCTATTTTAAAAAAGAGACAGGCGTAACGCCCGGCAAATACTGTAAAACAAAAATGCCTAAGGATTAAATCCTTAGGCATTTTAAAATTAATAGTTAGTTTCTTTAAGCTTGAAATAAGCCTGCGGATGTGCGCATACGGGGCAAACTTCAGGAGCCTGTTTACCAATAACGATGTGACCACAGTTGATGCACTGCCAAATAGCATCGTTGTCTTTTGAGAAAACAAGACCGCCCTTAACGTTTTCAAGTAATTTAAGGTAACGCTTTTCGTGTTCCTTTTCAATAAGTGCTCCGCCTTCAAAGAGAGCGGCAATCTTATCAAAACCTTCTTCTTTTGCTCCCTTTGCAAATGCAGCGTACATTTCTGTCCACTCGTAATTTTCACCTGCAGCAG
>JAZREH010000260.1:0-4002 GCA_045660705.1 Acutalibacteraceae bacterium | reverse complement strand
GTACTTCCTTATTATAGTATAAGGCAAGTATAACATTTATATATGTGTAAATCAATCGCCTTTTTAAATTAAATTTATTTTCCTGTTGCGTTTTATAAATAATGGTGATATACTACATATTGTGTTTTGAATTGGCGACGGAGGTATATTTATGAAAATATGCGGTATTCAGAAACTGTCTTTACAGGATTTTCCCGAAAAACTTTCTGCCATTGTATTTACGGGCGGTTGCAATCTGCGGTGCCCGTTTTGTCATAATGCCACACTTGCTCTCGGCTCTGGGCAACCGGAGATTATGAGCGAGGACGAACTGCTCTCATTTTTAGAAAAGCGGCGCGGCAGGTTAGAGGGGGTATGCATTTCGGGCGGTGAACCTACACTGCAACCCGACCTTGAAGATTTTATAAGGAAGATTCGCACACTCGGCTATGCTGTAAAACTTGACACCAACGGAACGAATCCCGAAAAACTCGCCCACCTTATTGATGAGGGACTGCTTGATTATGTGGCTATGGATATCAAGAACAGTTGGCAAAAATACGCCACCACCTGCGGTATTGACGGTATGGATATTGAAAACATCAAAAAAAGCATAGATATTCTTATGCAAAACCGTGTACCTTACGAGTTCCGCACTACTGTGGTGGATGAGTTCCATACGGTGGAGGATATACAAGATATAGGTGTTATGATAAAAGGCGCCCCAAGATATTATCTTCAGACCTTTGTTGATTCGGGTAGTCTTATTGAACAAAATTTGCACGCTGCAGACGCTGAAATTATGCTTAAAATGAAAAATGCCGCATTACAGTATGTAGAAAATACAAAAATTCGCGGAGAATAATGTGCAAAAGGTAGAAACCCAATATATTGTGTTTGTTGTGCTTGACAAATACAAAATATGTGGTAAAATAATCTTGCTCGCTAATGAAAGAAAAAAATTATAACGGAGGAAAGAAAATGTATCAGGTACGTAAAAGAGACGGCAAAATCAGCGACTTTAACCTGTCAAAGATCAGTGCCGCAATCACCAAGGCTTTTGAAGCACAGAACAAACCCTTTAACGAAGACATTATTGACCTTTTGGCGCTGAAAGTTACAGCACACTATCAGGATAAAATCACCGATGGCGTTGTAAATGTTGAGGACATTCAGGACAGTGTTGAATCGGTCCTCGTGCAGGCAGGTTACGATGACATTGCCAAGGCATACATACTTTACCGTAAACAGCGCGAAAAGATCCGTAATATGAAGTCTACAATCCTTGACTATAAGGAACTGGTTGACAGTTATGTTAAGGTATCTGACTGGCGCGTTAAGGAAAATTCGACCGTAACATACTCTGTCGGCGGTCTAATACTGAGCAACTCGGGTGCTATTACGGCAAACTACTGGCTTTCGGAAATCTATGACGACGAAATCGCCAACGCCCACAGAAATGCAGACCTGCACCTGCACGACCTTTCGATGCTTACAGGTTACTGTGCCGGTTGGTCACTCAAACAGCTTATTAAAGAGGGTCTTGGCGGCGTACCTGGTAAGATTACTTCCGCCCCCGCAAGCCATCTTGCAACCCTTTGCAACCAGATGGTTAACTTCCTTGGAATTATGCAGAACGAATGGGCGGGCGCACAGGCATTCTCGTCCTTCGATACCTACCTTGCTCCATTTGTAAAGGTTGATAACCTTTCACAGCGTGAGGTTAAAAAGTGCATTGAGTCCTTTATCTTCGGCGTAAACACACCCAGCCGTTGGGGTACACAGGCACCGTTTTCCAATATAACACTTGACTGGACCGTTCCTAACGACCTTGCAGAACTTCCCGCGATTGTCGGCGGTAAGGAGATGGATTTCTGCTATAAGGACTGCCAGAAGGAAATGGATATGGTAAACAAGGCGTTCATCGAAATTATGATTGAGGGTGACGCCAACGGACGCGGATTCCAATATCCCATCCCGACCTATTCGATTACCAAGGACTTCGATTGGTCCGAGACCGAAAACAACAAACTTCTGTTTGAAATGACCGCCAAGTACGGCACACCCTACTTCTCAAACTACATCAACAGCGATATGGAGCCGAGCGATATCCGCAGTATGTGCTGCAGACTTCGTCTTGACCTTCGTGAACTCCGTAAGAAGTCGGGCGGCTTCTTCGGCAGCGGCGAAAGCACCGGTTCTATCGGCGTTGTAACCATCAACCTGCCCAGAATCGCATATCTTGCTGAAAACGAGGCAGATTTCTACAAGAAACTCGACCATATGATGGATATTGCGGCGCGTTCACTCGACACCAAGCGTACCATCATCACCCGTCTTTTCAACGAGGGTCTGTATCCTTACACCCGCCGTTATCTTGACGGATTCGACAACCACTTCTCAACCATCGGTCTTATCGGTATGAATGAGGTTGGTCTTAACGCAAATTGGCTTCGTGCCGACCTTACCCACGAAAAGACACAGGAGTTTGCAAAGGATGTTCTCAACCATATGCGTGAGCGCCTTTCGGACTATCAGGAGAAGTACGGCAACCTCTACAACCTTGAGGCTACACCTGCCGAGTCGACCACCTACAGATTCGCAAAGCACGATATTGCGAAGTATCCCGACATAATCACCGCTGCGAAGACTGCCGACGAAACACCCTATTACACCAACTCGTCACATCTTCCCGTTGGTTACACCGAAGATATTTTTGAGGCACTTGAAATTCAGGACGAACTTCAGACCCTTTATACTTCGGGTACAGTATTCCACGCATTCCTTGGCGAAAAGATGCCCGATTGGAAGTCGGCGGCAACACTTGTACGCAAGATTGCTGAAAATTACCGTCTGCCTTACTATACACTTTCGCCGACATACTCGGTATGCCGTAACCACGGTTACTTAAACGGCGAGATTTATGAGTGCCCCGATTGTGGCGAAAAGACCGAGGTTTACAGCCGTATCACAGGTTACTACCGTCCTGTTCAGAACTGGAACGACGGTAAGGTACAGGAATTCAAGGACAGAAAACTTTACAATATCGCCGAATCCAAACTTAATCTTCACGCTGCCGTTAAAAAGGCTGCTAACGGTTTTGAAGAGGTAGAGGTAACCCAAAAACCGATGCTGTTCGTAACCAAGACCTGCCCGAACTGCAGAATTGCAAAGGCAGAACTTGAAAAGGCACACATCGAATACGATGTAATATTGGTTGAGGATAACCCCGACCTTGCCCGTCAGTACGGAATACAGATGGCACCGACACTTGTAGCAGAGGGTCAGAAGTTTGAAAACGCTTCAAACATTAAACGCTTTGCGGCAGGTTGCTAAAACAAAGTCAATCCGCACAGGAAATTTCCTGTGCGGATTTTTTGCCCTAATATTTGACATAGTAATTATATTATTGTATAATATTTTATAATTGAGGTGTTTTTTATGGCTGACAAAAAGTATGATATTATAATAATCGGTGCGGGTACTGCCGGTATGACTGCCGCGGTATACGCAAGGCGCGCGGGTAAAAGTGTGCTGCTGCTTGAGGGTGAGGTTTTCGGCGGACAGATTGCATATTCACCCTGTGTTGAAAACTTCCCTGCAATGCCTGCGATTTCGGGCACCGAATTTTCGGACAAGTTGCTGACCCAGGTGCAGGAACTTGGCGCCGATATTGAACTTGAAACGGTAAACGAAATTATTGACGGCGAGGTAAAAACGGTAACCACCGACTACGGTGTTTATGAGTGTGATGCCCTTATCGCGGCGGTCGGTATGTCACACCGCAAAACGGGACTCGAGTCGGAGGACAGGCTTGTCGGTCGCGGCGTTTCCTACTGTGCGGTTTGTGACGGCGCCTTTTTCAGAGGTAAGGATGTGTTTGTCTACGGCGGCGGAAATACTGCGCTTCAGGATGCGGTGTTTTTGTCCGACCTTTGCAAAACCGTTACGGTAATTCACCGTCGGGACAAATTCCGCGGTGACGAAAAACTTGTGGAAAAACTTCGCAGACGCGATAATGTG
>JAZREH010000259.1:0-1470 GCA_045660705.1 Acutalibacteraceae bacterium | reverse complement strand
ATACTTGCGGTTAATACGCCGCTTTTCGGTCTTGCGCTTGCGCATAGTTTTCTTATGGAATTCAGGGGCACTCCGTTTATTCCTATGGATTTTTTAAGTATTACAACTGCGGCAAATGTGGCGAATACATACGCATATCGCCTGACATATACCGTATTGACAGCATCGCTCATATTTATTTTTCTTGTTGTCCTCGGCATAAGAATCAGTACGCCGAAAGTTAAGATTATATCAAAGATTGTAACGCGTACTTTTATGGGTACATTCTTTGCGGTTATAATGTCGATTTTTTACTTTACATCGATTTTTGCCGATATGGGAATAAAACCCGACTTTTGGAATCAGTCGCGCGGTTACCGTAACTACGGTTTTGCATTTAGTTTTTTCTGCAATACAAAGTATCTTTATATGTCGGAACCAAGCGGTTATGACCCAAATAATGTTGGTGATTTTGTTGCCAGCGTTGTTGAGGGTGACGATGTTGATACTCCTGTCGCCGATAAGGATGCGCCAAATATTATTTGTATTATGAACGAGTCACTTTCTGACCTTTCAGTACTTGGTGAGTTCACTACAAATCAGGACTATATGCCATTTATGCGTAGCCTGACCGAAAATACCATTAAGGGAAATCTTTTTGTACCGGTTATCGGTGCAGGTACTTCTAATACCGAGTTTGAGTTTTTAACAGGCCACACCACCGCATTTTTGCCGTCGGGTAGTAACGCGTATATGCTTTATATTGATAACCCGATTGCAAGCCTTACCTCGACGCTTGAGGGTCAGGGTTATTCATCTTTTGCTTTCCACCCGTACTATGCAAGCGGATGGAACCGCGTCAAGGTGTATGAAAATATGGGCTTTAATAAATTTTTCAGCCTTGAAAATCTGCTTGATATTTCAATAATGAACGAATTTGTTCAAAAGGGAAGCGACCCTAATTATCTTCAGGAACTTGCTGACCAGTACTATCCCGACAGGAATATGTTCCTGCGTCAGTATATCAGCGACAGTTATAACTATAAGATGATAATTGAGGATTACGAAAAACGCGATAAATCAAAGCCGTACTACATCTTTAATGTTACGATGCAGAATCACGGCGGATACACACAGAGTTGTGTAAACTTCAACGAATCTGTTTATTTGACCTCGACCACTAAAAACTATCCAAAAGCCAACCGTTATCTGTCACTTGTTAAGGCGAGTGATGAGGCGTTTGAGCAACTTATAAATTATTTCAGCAAGGTTGACGAGCGTACGGTTATTTGTATGTTCGGCGACCATCAGCCCTCGATTGAAACTAAATTTATTGCCGAAGCACTCGGTGTAAACGACCTTTCCAACCTCACTATTGAACAGGAACAGAAACGCCATACAACCCCGTTCTTTATTTGGGCGAACTATGATATAGAGGAACAGTATATTGATAAATTAAGTGCAAATTATCTGTCTTCACTTGTTTTAGAT
>JAZREH010000258.1:0-1702 GCA_045660705.1 Acutalibacteraceae bacterium | reverse complement strand
CTCTTGAAGTTACCGATAATAAAATAACCGTAACGGGCGGTGACGATGCGGGTTGTTTTTACGGAATAAAGACACTTTTGCAGATTCTTGACGGTGCAGATGATACCGTCAGTGCTTTAACTGTAGATGATGCGCCCGATATGGCACACCGCGGATTTTATCACGATGCTACTCGCGGACGCGTTCCGAGTGTGGAGGGGATAAAACAACTTGTTGATTTGATTGCCTCTTATAAGATGAATTCACTACAACTTTATGTTGAACATCCATTTGATTTTGTCGAGTTTGGGTCGGATATACGCACCGAAAACGATTATCTGACGGCTGATGATATCCTCGAAATTGACGAGTATTGCTATAACAACTTTATCGACTTTGTTCCGTCGCTTTCAACCTTTGGGCATCTTTACGAACTTCTTATGAAGGCAGAGTACAAACATCTTTGCGAACTTGAGAATTACGAAGCCAAAGAACATTTTTGGAACGAAAGAATGGCGCATCATACCATCGACCCGTCAAACCCTCAAAGTATAGAGGTTGTAAAGTCGCTTATCGACCAGTATCTGCCGCTTTTCAGGTCTAAATACTTTAATATCTGCTGTGATGAAACCTTTGACCTTTGCCGCGGACGAAATCAGGGTAAGGACAAGGCGCAGATGTATATCGGCTTTGTTACCAAGATAATCGAACATATTACGGGTGCGGGTAAAATACCGATGATGTGGGGCGATATTGCGCTTGAACATCCCGAACTTTTACCGCAGATACCAAGCGGTACGGTGCTTCTTAACTGGGGTTATGATGCTAACCACGACACCACCCGAATCGACAGGGTGCGTGAAAAGGGACTTGTTCAGATGGTATGTCCGGGTAATAATTCGTGGACTACCCTCATTGAATACATAGATGTGGCGGTGCCCAACATCAGCAGAATGGTGATTTCGGGCTATGAAAACGGTGTAATGGGTATGCTGAATACCAACTGGGGCGATTTCGGTCATCCTGCACACCCCGAGTGCACATATTACGGCACAGTTTTCGGCGCGTGTATTTCGTGGAATGTAAAGACTCAGGCTGATGATGAGTATAACAAGGCGGTATCAAAACTCGTTTACAATACCGACAGGGATGTAAGTGCGATACTTCTTTCACTTGGTGCGGCACAGCGTACCGCGGGTTGGCGCCAGTTTTATAATTGGACCCATTCGCGAAATGCAGAATGCTTTGGTGCAAATGAAGAAAGCATTTGCAAAAGTATTGAGGTCTGCCGTACAATATACAGCGACCTTAAAGATTCTACGGGTCCGCTTTATTTCCTTGGTGTTACGGCACGCGGGATTGAACTTCTTAATACGGCGGCGCTTGATATTAAGCGTAACGGTGCCGTTTCGGTAGAGTGGAAACGCCTTGCAAACCTGTGGTATGCCGATTATGAAAAATGCTGGCTTTCATCGGCTAAACCAAGCGAGGTTTACGAAATAAAGAAATTTTTAAGCAGAATTTAAGGAGATAAAAAATGAAACTTTCAGAAATACATATCAGGGACCCGTTTATACTGACATATGAAAATAAATACTATCTTTTCGGCACCCCCGGTAAATATTCGTGGAGTGGTGTTGGTGGTTTTTTCTGTTCGGTATCTGAGGATTTGGAAGAATGGACCGAGCCTGCGCTTTGCTTTGATGTTCCTAAAGGATTTTGG
>JAZREH010000257.1:0-1923 GCA_045660705.1 Acutalibacteraceae bacterium | reverse complement strand
GAGGTCTACTGTGTTTTTTTATATACATATATTTCAGTTATCCCCGTAACGGTAGTAACCTTTTTTGTAATATTTCTTCCTTGAATAACGGGCAACCTTTTTGTCAGCCTCGTTAATAATCGCGCCAAGGATTTTACAGCCGCTTTTGTCAAGTTGTTCTTTGACATTCAGTGCCATCGAACGGGGAACCTTGCGGTCGGAAATAACCATTATCGCACCGTCACAGAACGAGGCGATAACCGCCGCGTCAATAACCACGCCAAGCGGGGGAGAATCGATAATTATATAATCGTATTCGTTGCGGAATTCGCGCACAAACTCCTCAAACCGACCGTTGCCGATAAGTTCGACGGGGTTGGGCGGAAATCTGCCCGAAAAGATAACATCGAAGTTGTCATCCTGTGTGTTGTAGATAACATCACGGGCATCGCAAAGTCCCGAAAGCACCTCGGACAGACCCTCAATCTCGCCCGCGCGCACACCCTTTTTAAGCATTACCGACTTACGCATATCGGCGTCGATAAGCAGGGTGCGTTTGCCGCTTTCGGCAAGGCTTTTGGAAAGTTCGATTGAAATGGTGCTTTTACCCTCGTTTTCGCCGTTACTGGTCAAAACCACAGTTTTGATGTCCGAACCGCAGAAAATAAGGTTGGTACGAAGCGTTTTGTATGCCTCGTTCGACATATAGTCGCTTGCCGAGGCGGTATTGAAATTAACCTTTTTAAAGGCTTTGATGTTGTTGCTGCGCGGTATATCCTGAAATTCAGAGTCGCCTGCGCTTGAAAAACTGTTCAGTTGAATTTCGTTAGAAGCCATCAGCCGTTCACCTTTCTGCGCCTGTTGTCGGATTTGCCGTTTTTAGAGTTGTATGGTATGGTGGCAAGGGTGCATATGCCAAGATATTTTTGTACATCTTCGGCACCGTTGATTTTATCGTTGCGATAGAATGAAATAATAATCATAATAAACGAACCAGCCAAACCGATTAAAAAACCGATTAAAAGGTTTGTCCGCATATTCGGACTGGAGGGATTGCGCGGCTGTTCGGCGGCACTTACAATGTTTACACGGTCGCTGCCGAGCAGGTTAAACATAACCTCCTGCCAAACGGTGCATACGGCGTTGGCAATCTTCATCGACTGTTTCGGGTCGGGACAGGTGACCGAAATCTCAATTATACGCGAGTTGACGGGATTATTGGTCGAAATACACGATTTAAGCGACTGATACGACATTTTAAGATTAAGGCGGTCAATAACCTCGTCAAGTACGACCCGTTCGGTAACCAGAATGGTATAGTCGCGAGTAAGGTAGGTCGATATGCTGTATTCGGTTGAGTTGACCTGCGCCGATTCGTTATCCAGAATATGAACCTTTGCAAGGGAGGTGTATTTTGGAGTGCAAAAGAATTTTGTATAGGCAAAGGAGATTACGATTGCCGCAACAACAATAGCGATAACGAAATATTTAAGGCGTAGTGTTTCGGTAAGCACCTCGTTTAAATCGAGTTGCTTTAATGTGAAATTACGCTCATTTTCCTGCATTAAGATTCCTCCTGCGGAAAAAATAATTAAAGACCCATAAAAAGGCACAATTTTAACGAATAAATGATAACACAAAAATTCTTTGAAGTCAATAAAAAACAAAATATAAATAATTTGAATTTTTAGAAAATTTTTCTTGACATATCGAAAAAATTGGGTATAATAGATGTGTTGCCTGTTTGAGGCGCTTAAATGTTGGGGAATTGTGTAACGGTAGCACGACAGACTCTGACTCTGTTTGTTGGGGTTCGAATCCCTATTCCCCAGCCATCTAAAGACACCATTGAAATCTGAACCCCCAAGTTCAGACTCAATGGTGTTTTTATTATAAAACCCAGTATTTATGCGGCTTTTCGAGGTCGCATTTTCTTTTTTTCAG
>JAZREH010000256.1:0-1676 GCA_045660705.1 Acutalibacteraceae bacterium | reverse complement strand
AGACGGGTGTCGAGGTTGACGACAGTTCGGGTCTGCTTGTAGAACCGACCAGCAATGGATTCGGCGGCGATACGCTGCAGATATCAATCGGTCAACTTAATGCCTTTACCCCGCTTCAACTTGCTAATTACACCGCAACCTTTGCAAACGGAGGAACACGGTACCGCGCAACCCTTATTGACCGAATCGCCTCATATGACCTGTCGGAAACCTTCGACGAAAACGCCCCCGAAATTATGGACAAGGTCGAAATAAGCGACGGTACCCTTGCCGCTATTAAAGACGGTATGCTTTCGGTTACGGTTGACGGTACAGGTCGTGCGGCACTTGGTAATTATCCCATAAAAATAGGCGGAAAAAGTGGTACTTCACAGACCAACAACGGCGCAGACCACAGTATATTTATTGTTTTTGCGCCCTACGAAAACCCCGAAATCGCCCTTGCAGTTGTGCTTGAAAACGGTAGTTCGGGTTACTCAACGGGTACACTTGTACGCGAAATTTTGGATTCATATTTCTTTACAACAGGCAACGAAAAGGGTGATACCCCGCCCTATGCATTATTAGGATAAATTTTTTAAACGAGGTGTTTTTTATTAAAAGGTATATAAAATTACTTTCATTATTACTTTGTGCGGTGATTTTTACGGCTTGCCTTACTGTTCCCGCATCTGCCGACGATGTTCTGCGACCCGTTATAACGGTCACCTGTCCGCAAACGGCAATACCCGGCGACACCGTTACGGTCGATGTTTCAATCTCGGAAAATCCAGGTATTATGGCAATGACCTTTACTCTTGCTTACGATAAGAACATATTTACCTTTAAGGAATGGAGGCGCGGTATTTTAGGCGACTATCTTATTGTTGACCACCCCGATAAAGGATATGTCAGTTTCGTAAACTGCGAAAGCAGAAACCGTAAAAACAACGGCACGATTTTCGCCATTGATTTTACCGTTAAGGAAAACGCACAGGTCGGTACATACGATATGCGTGTTCGTCATATACGCCCTGAACAACACGGTGATTCTATGGTTGGTTGTTTTGCCAACTGGAAAGGCACTAAAATTTTGCCCACCGTATATAACAGCAATGTCAAGATAAATTATACCGGCACAAACTGCAGACACAACTTCGGCGAATGGACGGTTACGGTACCGCCCCTTTGTAAAGACAGCGGCGTTAAAACCCACACCTGTACAATATGCGGTCACAGTGCCAATGAGGATATTGACCCGATTGGTCACAAATGGCAGGATTTCTGGACCGTCGACCGCGAGGCAACTGCCGATACACAGGGACTTATGTCACGACATTGTGAACGCTGCACCGCCACCACCGACAAGGTAACATTCGGTTCAAATGATGCACAGGACAATAATTTTGAAAACACTACCGATTCGGAGGTTTCACCCGATTCGTGGGATAAGTTGGACGAAATTATCAAAGAGGAACAGACGGTGCCGAACGGTTCGCCCGATGTCCCCGATGAAACTCCCACCGTTCCCGACCCACCAACTTCGGGTGACGAAATAAAATTACCCGAAAGCGCCGACCAACTTATTGCCGAGTCCAATGTCTCAATCGGTCTTGCGGGTCGGATTTACCGCCTGCTTTTCGGCACACAGTCACAAGGCGGAATTTTTGATATGATTCAGAAATCAGCACCCAAAA
>JAZREH010000255.1:0-3666 GCA_045660705.1 Acutalibacteraceae bacterium | reverse complement strand
TCCGCGTTGACCGTATACTTGAAGTGGTTGACGAACCTTCAAAAGAGGTCGAAAAGAACGATGTTGTCGCGGTTGAGCCCAAGGGTATGAGCCTTGGTATGATACTGGCAATCGTTATTCCATCTTGTGCATTACTGCTTGGCACACTTACCTTTGTTTTGATTCTTGTGATTAAAAAGCGCAGGAAACAATGATAAAACGTGACACTTGGTGGGACGATGTAGGCATCGTCCCCTACAGGTGGAACCGTTTTATTGGACGGCGTTGCCGTTTAATTTGGGACAATGACAGCAAATGTCTTAAAAATAAAACAGTAAAGGAGAAATTTTATGCAAATGAAAAAACTTTTGTCCACGGGTCTCGCACTTGCTCTGCTTACCACATCGGCAATCGGTGTAATGGCAGAGGACACACCAGCCGAGGAAGCAACCAACCCCATCATTGGTAATGCTATCGTCGGCGCCGCAACACAGGATGTAAAGGCAGACTTTACCTATGTTGCAAATGAAAATGCATCGGCAACCGTAACGGTCGATGTCGATGAAAATGCCAAAAAGGAAGTTTATAACAAAAACTTCAACGATCTTGCGGTTGACAGTACCGTTGTGTCTGAAAACACCGGCGCCAACTACTACGGCGGTACAAAGGGTGTTACAGCAACGGTTAAGAAGCGTGCCGAGGGTGACAACTGTATTTCAATCGGTCAATGGAGAGGAAACGTATTTAATGTTTATGACGGCACATCCTATGATGCAACCTTCTGGATGCGCGCAACTAACAATCAGTATTCAAAATACGACATTCGTATAAAAGCCGATGTATTCCTTTCTATCAGGAGCACAAGTGCTGGCGGCGACGGTCTCAACTATGCAGGATTGTATATTGGATATTCTGACCCAGGTGCAGCATCTTATAATAATTTGTTGGGCAATGGATATGGACGCCTGGCATATGTTGACCTTAATAAATACGGTGTAAGTTCTGTGGCGGGTATGTACTGGCGCATCGTTTCAACCTACAGCAATGTCAGGGTTTATGTAAACACCGTTAACGATTTCACCAATGTAAAGCCGATTATCGACGTTAATCTTGGTGGCGATAAGGTTGGCGAAAGGTCGCTTTTAGGCTTTACGCAGGGTAATACAGGTTTGTTGATTGACGATGTTGTTGTTAATGAAATCGGCAACGAACCCAAGAACGACGGTGACGAAGCAGGCGGCGCACTTGTAAAGGATGTTGATTTTGAGGGTGATTTTACAACACGCGAAGTTCCTGCAAATGCTACACTTATTAACGATTCATACAGAGGCTGGTGCCTCAGCCTCGGTTCAAGTGCGACATTACTTGAAAATATCCGCGGTGATTATACGGCACAGTTCTATGTTCGCGGTATTAATCAATATGACAGAATGACCTTCAGAATCCGCGATAATTATTCGCTAACATTAAGAGGTTATGCCGGTCATATGATTTACAATGAAGATGGAACACAACCTTCACATGTCGCGGCAATTATAAACAGCACCAGTTGCTGGTACGGTCCTGAAAGTGATTCTAATAATAGCGCTATTACCGCAGAAAATGCGCTTGTTTATTCAAAACATTCCAACATTGCAACGGCTAACGGTGCCTATGTAAAAATTCAGGTTGCCAATAATGTAATCAGCGTATGGATTTCCACAAGCGGCGCACCCGAGTTTACCGAGGAACCCACCCTTACATACACACCGGAGGAAACACTTGGCAGTTCAAATCCGCTTGCATTTTCAAACCAGCACGCAGGCGTTAAATTTGATAACTTTAAGGTTGACTGCGAAACATTTATATATGAAAATGATTATGGAAAGTATGCATATAACGGTACGAACACAAATCTTGTGACGAATGAAAACACTGGAAACACTTTATTAACAACAGGTGAGGCTTCGCCAAACAATGTACAGTTTAAGACGGCAACACTTTTTGAAACTCCCGAAAATTATGAAATGACGTTCTGGATGTCGAGTTCCAATAATTCTTATACAGATGCTACTGTGTTTATAAGAAACAAGATAAAGATTAAATTGATTGGTACCGGTCAAGGCGGTGTAGTAGACCCAAGATATGTTAAACTGTATAACGATAAGGAAGAGTTGGATTCGTATAAAATAAAAGACATTCCCACTATTGGTGAGGCACCGTTTGTAAGCGGTTACGTAAGGGTTATTGTGAATAACGGTAAAATAGAGGTGTATGCAAGTAAGTACGCTGATTATAAAGATGAAGCGCTTATTCTTGAAACAACAATTAACGAAAGCACTACGGATAACACTGTAAGACTTTATGACGGCAACACCCAAACAAGTTGGGACAACTTTAAGGTATATGACCTTGACAAGGCGGGTAATGCAAACATCGGCGCAGGTTACAAGCAGGTAGTGCTTAACGGTACTGATGTAAAACTTGTTGATGTTATTGACGGTGTGGCTACCGAAATCGGCGCTTACACACTGCCCGTTGCAGGTGCAAGATACCGCATATCGGTTGCCAAGGCAAACGGAAAACTCACCGTTTATGTAAACGGTAAATCGGCTATTGAGGTTGACTCGAACGCCGCAGGTCTTATGTTCTATCAGGGAACTTATGAGGCGAATACCGAACTCGGTACAGCGGCACCGCTTGTTATAAGCGCGGGCGACCTTGACTATAACGAGGGCGTTGATACTGCCGACCTCGTACTTATGCGCAAGGTTCTTCTTGGTCTTGATAAGACCGCATACTTCACCGAAGCAGTCAATGTTGACGCTGATACGGAAATGAAGATTGACATTCGTGACCTTATCCGTATGAAGAAAATTATGGCTAAAATAGCATAATTCTAAAACTTAAAGGGTGTCTTCCAAAAGGAAGGCACCCTTTGAAATTTTTGTATAAAACCTATTTTTAGAACTGAAAAAACGCTTTTAAGGTTACTTTTTTATAAAGATTGTTAAAAATTTAATTATTATAATAAAAAAGGTTTGCAAAATACTTTTTTTGTGTTATACTTACAGTATATGTGTGCATTGTCGGAAATTGTCGACACGCATACAAATATATGCGGTTTTTACCGCTTTATTCATAACAAGGAGGAATCTGTTAATGAAAAAGAAGATAAGTTCGCTTCCCTTTAACGGCACCGCCGAACAGGAGGCAAAACTTAAAGAGGTCATTGCCGAGTATTGCGACGATAAGAGCAATCTTATGACCGTAATGCAAAAGGCACAGGACATCTATGGCTATCTGCCGATTGAGGTTCAGACTATGATTGCAGAGGGTATGGGTGTACCGCTTGAGAAGGTTTACGGTGTTGCAACCTTCTATGCACAGTTTTCACTTTCGCCCAAGGGTAAGTACAACATCTCGGTATGTCTTGGTACTGCCTGCTATGTTAAGGGCGCAGGCGATATTTTTGACAAGTTTTCTGAAAAACTTGGTATCGGTGCTGACGAATGCACCCCCGACGGAAAGTTTTCGCTTACCGCCTGCCGCTGCATAGGCGCTTGCGGTCTTGCACCTGTACTTACCGTCAATGAGGATGTTTACGGTCGTCTTACAGTTGACGATGTTGACGATATCCTTGCAAAATACGCCGACTAATAAATTTAATATAAAGGAAATAGCCTTATGAAGATATGCACAATACAA
>JAZREH010000254.1:0-2990 GCA_045660705.1 Acutalibacteraceae bacterium | reverse complement strand
CTTGTTGCGCGATTGTTGATGTGTTAAAATAAAAGCAGACTAATGTGCGGAGGCTCAAGAAATATGCTGATTCACAATAAATTTGTTGGCGGAAATATTGTTGTTGAACGACAGGATGGCAATCACATCTATCTTAATAATGAGTTGAGGGACACCCCTACAGACTGGTTTTATTGGGCATTTTGCATTGAGGGTGCCCAAGGGCAGGAACTGACCTTTCATTTTAAGCCTGTCCGATTGGGTTTTTGGGGACCTGCTGTTAGTCACGACCTTGTTAACTGGCACTGGAATGAACAGGTTTCAGACGACCACTTAAGTTTTACATATCGCTTTGGTGCCGACGAAACAAAGGTTTACTTTGCGCACCATATGTTGTACCATCCGCAACATTTTTGGGCTTTCGCGAATAAAAAAGGACTTGCGGTTAAGGAGTTTTGTAAAGGTCGCAAGGGCAACTCTGTTCCCTGTCTTCAAATAGGTGACGGAGAGATTAGCATAGTTCTGACTGCACACCATCACTGTTGTGAATCTTGCGGAGGATATATACTGGAGGGTATCGTTGATACTTTGGTTGATGCACCGATTGAAAATACGCGTATTCTTGTTGTCCCGTTTATGGATTACGAGGGTGTTATAGACGGCGACCAAGGAAAGGACCGCTTTCCGCACGACCACAACAGGGATTATATTGACGAGCCTATTTATCCCGAGGTCAGACAACTGATATCTTATGTTGAAAAATACGGTTGTCATTACGGATTTGATTTTCACTCGCCTTTTCATTGGAAGCGCGAACACGATTATGTTTATATTATGCGCCGCTATAAAAAGGACAGGATTGACCGTTTTTCGGATCTGCTGCTCGATGAGTATGTTTCCGACGGAATGAAGTACAGCCCCGAATGGAATCAGCCGCTTAGTGCCGATAAAGACCCGATGACCGGAAAAAAAGAGGAGTTGCCCCAAAAACGCCCCGCCACATTTAATGCCTATATGAATTATCGCCCCGAAAATATTATGGCGTTTACTATGGAATGTTCCTATGCGGGGACCAAGGATAACAAGATATCGCAGGAAAGATTAAGGGTTTTCGGCGCGGGATTTGCAAGGGCGCTTAACCGCTTTATTAAAGAAGTGTAATTTTATATTGTTGAGGAGGGAATGTGCGCCCTCCTCTTGTTTTTTAAGTTAACAAAACCGATTTTTATGTGGAAGTCAACGATTAACGCTTGGTGGGTTTAAGTCAAGTCTACAAAATCGGGAGGGGCTTATTGACAATAATGATAAAAATATAATATACTTTTAAACGGTGAATTTTAATCTGGAGGATTTTTTATGAAGTTTTTAAGGTGTATAGCGCTCATTTTGATTTTGTGTATGACTTTTGGTATGACGGGCGTTTTGGCGCAGGCACAGGACAACGGAATGTCTTTTACATATGTCTTTTCGGACAGCAGTGCCGGCAGTGCCGAGGGTGTAATCACCTTTGATTTCGGTGATGTTGACCCCGAAAATGTCACCTCGCTTAAATATTACTGGGTTGACGAAAATGGGAATAAACTTTCGGGTTACAGCCATATTATTGAGTTTGGAACTTCCTATGTTCCCGAATACGACAGGACCGCGACCCATAACTCGATAAAAATGGCTTCGGTCGGATACGAATTTTTAAACGGTGCCGTAATACCCTTTGGCGCACGCGGTATAACTGCCGAACTTGTGACAGAAAACGGTGATTTGTCGGTCACAAACGGAAAATATATAACGGTGCTTGACGGTCAGTCGGTCACATCGAATACACTTCCCGAATATAAATTTGCCACCGCTGATTACACAACCGATGTCGGCGGCAAAGAACTTTATCAGATGATGTGGTTTTCGGATTTCCACAACTATTACGGATGGTCGGACAACGCCGACCCGTCGGTTCAGTACAATCAGTCGTCGATAACCTTTGTAAATTCGACGGGTACAAAGGGCGCACCGCAGGGCAAGGCGATGTACGCCGTAAACAAGATTCTTGACAGCGACCCGAAAAGTGTCGGCACAATCGATGTCGGCGATATTATAAACGATGCGTCGGGCGGTTCGGGTTCAAAAGGGTTTGCCGCGCGCGGCGACTACAAATCGGTGCTTGCGACCTATTATCAGGCGGGGCTGATGGACTATTTTAACTTCTTTGCGGTCGGCAATCACGACCTTATCGCCCACTACGCCGCCGAGGGTAACGATTACTTTGTTGATATGCTTAAAACCGTAAACGGCGTTAATACCGAACTTGCAAAAACGAGCAGTACCGTTACGGGACTTCCCAAAACGGCAGACAGTTATTACTATGATTTTTATGTGGGCGGCGACCACTATATAATTTTAAGTGCGCCCCACGAAAACCCGTCGGCGCTCGGAAGTGAGCAGATTTCGTGGTTTGGAAATCTTTTAAAGCAGGACGACCAAAAGGGAATACGCACCTTTGTTGCCTGTCACGAATCGCTTTCGGGTACGGGGGTTGTCGGTGGCGGCTACCTTGCTGACGAGGCGGCTCTCAAAACCGTTTTAGAGAAAAACAGCGCAAACCACAAGGTGTATTTCTTTACAGGACATACCCATATTTCCTATCTTGACAATATACAAAATGTATATCTTTCAAAGACGGGGAATGTTTCGTATATCGGACTTCCCGTAATCTGCAATACTGCTACCAAGTGGGATTCACAGGGTATGCAGGTCAAGGTTTATGAGGATAAGGTGGTCTTTTTAGGCCGTCAACTTTACGATAACGGCGTCTATTCTACCGACCTTTTGGCGAGTGCGATGATGGTTTAGTATAAGCACTGGCAACCCGCCGAAATTCCGTCGGTAATCGGCATATCCACACCGCAACAACTTGCAAAAATCGGCGTTGACCCGCAGTATCCGCTTTCGGGAAACTTTGTCCTGACTGCAGATATCGACCTTTCGGTTTATGATAAGTGGACGCCGATTGGCTACAG
>JAZREH010000253.1:0-3825 GCA_045660705.1 Acutalibacteraceae bacterium | reverse complement strand
CGCTTGGCCTCCGACTTTATACGAAGTGATATAAGAAGCCGCCTTAACGACAGTATCGAAACGGCGGTGGGGCTTTCGGGAGGACTTGTCGCGGTCGATGTCATCGGCGGCGAGGAGTTGCAGTTTTCACAGAGTTACGCCTGTGACGAGCACGGCATCAGTATCCCCGAACTTACCCCGACTATGTTTTCATTTAACAGTCCTTTCGGCGCCTGTCCGACCTGTACGGGAATCGGCGTTTTTATGAAGGTTGACCCGCGCCTTATCATCAATGATGAGGATAAACCCCTTACCGACGGTGCAATCCGCGCATCGGGTTGGGGTGTAAATTCGTGGCTGAACCCCGATTCGGGTACTATTGCCACAATGTACTATAACGGTCTTGCCGAGCATTTCGGCTTTGACATAAATACCCCGTGGCGCGACCTTTCTGACGAGGCTAAAAACGCCGTTTTGTACGGTACGGGCGATGTAAAACTTAAACTCTACCGCGATACCGTTTACGGCGGCGGAGAATACTATGCCCCGTTTGAGGGTGTTATAAATAACCTTGAACGCCGCTATAAGGAAACGACAAGCGACTATTCAAGGAACGAAATCGAAACCTATATGACCGAACGCGCCTGCCCCGACTGTCACGGCGCCCGCCTTAAACCCGAATACCTTGCCGTAACTGTGGGCGGTAAAAATATTAACGAGTTCTGCGACCTTTCGGTTAACGACCAACTCGCCTTTATCGAAACCCTCAGTTTCGGTGCGCGCGACGGTATGATTGCGGCGCCCATTTTAAAGGAAATAAAGGAAAGACTCACCTTTTTGCAGAGTGTCGGTCTTGACTACCTTTCGCTGTCCCGTTCGTCGGGCACCCTTTCGGGGGGAGAGAGTCAGCGAATCCGCCTTGCGACCCAGATTGGCTCGTCGCTGATGGGGGTACTTTATATCCTTGATGAGCCGAGCATCGGTCTGCACCAACGCGATAACGAGCGCCTGCTCAACACCCTGAAACGGCTTCGCGACCTTGGAAACACACTTATCGTGGTCGAACACGACGAGGATACTATGCGTGCCGCCGACTATATCGTGGATATAGGACCTGGTGCGGGTATCCACGGCGGTAATGTGGTTTTCGCGGGCGAGGGTAAAGACCTGCTCGACTGTAAAGAATCGGTAACCGCCGACTACCTTTCGGGGCGTAAAAAGATTCCCGTACCCGAAGTCCGCCGCAAGGGTAACGGCAAATTCCTTACCGTCAAGGGGGCAAGTGAAAACAACCTTAAAAACCTTACGGTCAAGTTCCCGCTTGGCACCTTTACCTGTGTTACGGGTGTTTCGGGAAGCGGAAAATCAAGTTTAGTCAACGATATCCTTTATAAGGTGCTGGCAAATAAACTAAACGGCGCAAAGGTTATCGCGGGCAACCACAAGGGCATCGACGGAATCGGTGAACTTGATAAGGTAATCGACATAAATCAGTCGCCGATTGGCAGAACACCGCGTTCTAATCCCGCCACCTATACGGGTGTTTTCGGGGATATCCGCGAACTTTTCGCACAAACAAAGGATGCTAAATCCAAGGGCTACAGCGCGGGGCGTTTTTCCTTTAATGTCAAGGGCGGCAGGTGCGAAGCCTGTCAGGGCGACGGTATTTTAAAGATAGAAATGCACTTTTTGCCCGATATCTATGTTCCCTGTGAGGTCTGTGGCGGTACACGCTATAACCGCGAAACGCTGGGCGTAAAGTATAAGGGCAAAAGCATACACGATGTCCTTGAAATGACGGTTGAGGAGGGTATGTACTTCTTTGAAAGTATCCCCAAAATCCACCGTAAACTGAAAACCCTTTACGATGTCGGACTCGGATATATAAAAATCGGTCAGCCTGCTACTACCCTTTCGGGGGGCGAGGCACAGCGTGTCAAACTTGCCACCGAACTTTCAAAGCGTGCGACGGGCAGAACGGTATACATCCTTGACGAGCCGACGACGGGGCTTCACACCGCCGATGTTCACCGACTTATCGAGGTTTTACAGCGCCTTGTCGAGGGCGGAAACACGGTAATCGTTATCGAGCATAACCTTGATGTTATAAAGACCGCCGACCATATTATAGATTTAGGTCCCGAGGGCGGCGACCGCGGCGGACAACTTGTTTTCAGCGGCACCCCCGAAGATATTTGTAAATGCAAGGAATCCTATACGGGACAATTCCTGAAGAAACTTATATAATTTACACATTATTCACCAAAAGGGTGCAAACTGCCGTTAAAATTAGTGTGAGGTGAGGCGAATGTTCGGTTATATAAGGGCGGCAAAGCCCGAACTTAAGGTTCGCGAATACGAAACCTATAAGGCGGTTTACTGTTCGCTGTGCCGAAAACTCGGTAAAAGTTACGGACCGATTGCCCGTCTTACCTTGAGTTACGATTTTACATTTCTTGCTCTTGTGAATATGTCGCTTCAAAGCGGATGCGACGGGTTTGAGCGTAAAAGGTGCGCCTTTAATCCTTTAAAGAAGTGTAACTACTGTAAAAGCGATACGGCACTTGATATGCCCGCCGCCGCGGCGATGATACTGCTTTATTATAAGATTCTTGACAATGTGCGCGACGAAAAGGGATTTAAGAAACTTGTGTATCTTGTGTCAAAACCGATATTTTCGGGCGCACATAAAAAAGCCAAAGCAAAATACCCTGAAATTGAGCAAATGGCGGCAGAGTATATAAGAGCGCAAAACAGCCTTGAAAAGGACGGTTGCACCCTTATTGACCGCGCCGCCGACCCGACGGCAGTTATGATGTCGAAACTTCTGCCGATGTGCAGCGAGGACGAGGGGCAAAAACGGGTACTGTCAAGGCTTGGCTACTGTATCGGGCGGTACATATATATCCTTGATGCCGCCTGTGACCTTGAAGACGATATCAAAAACGGTGCATATAATGTTCTTAAAGGGCAGGACGGCGATGTGATTTCCCGCGTGCGTGAGCAGTTGTTTTTCTGTGTTAACGAGGCGGCAAAAGCCTTTGAACTGCTTGACATTAAGAAATACCGTGATATACTTGGCAATATAATCTATCTTGGACTTGAAGATGTTTTTACAAAGGAGTTAAACAAATGAACGACCCGTATTCCGTACTTGGTGTGTCGCGTGATGCCACCGACGAACAGATAAAAAGCGCATACCGCGAACTTGCGCGCAAATATCATCCCGATAACTATGTGGATAATCCCCTTAGTGACCTTGCGGGCGAAAAGATGAAAGAGATAAACGATGCCTACGACGCCATTGTGAATGAGCGCCGCACAGGTCAGTCGGGCAGTACCGCATCGGGCGGATATTCGGGCGGCACAGGCTTCCCCGAAGTTCGTACCCTTATAAATCAAAACCGACTTGAACAGGCACAGGAGGTGCTTGACGGCGTACCGCCGCAGTCGAGGAATGCCGAATGGTACTTCCTTAACGGAACGGTGCTTTACCGCCGCGGCTGGTTTGAGCAGGCGTATACAAGTTTCGCCACTGCAAGCCGTATGGACCCGAATAATCAGGAGTACCGAAACGCCCTTAATAACGCACAACGGCAGAGCAGCCGTCAGTACAGTAACCCCTACCGCACAATGGGTGGCGGCGGTGACTGTAGCAGTTGCGATATCTGTTCAAGCCTTATATGTGCTGACTGTTGCTGTGAGTGTATGGGCGGCGACCTGATATCCTGTTGCTGATGCTATGAAAAACACAACAAAAACGGCGCTTTGCGGAATAATAGCGGCGCTTTCGACCGTATTTATGCTGCTTTCGTATTTTCCGTATCTTACCTATGCCATACCCGC
>JAZREH010000252.1:0-3217 GCA_045660705.1 Acutalibacteraceae bacterium | reverse complement strand
GTTTATAAAATTTCAGGCAGCTTTGGCGGAATAAATCTTGAGGATATTTCAGCTCCCCGTTGCTTTGAGATTGAAAGAAAACTTAAAGAAATCTGCGATATTCCGATTTTTCACGACGACCAGCACGGAACCGCTATTGTCGTTGCGGCAGCACTTATAAACGCACTTAAACTTGTTAAAAAGGAAATCGGCACCATAAAGGTTGTAATAAACGGTGCGGGTTCAGCGGGTATCGCAATCGGCAAGCACCTTATGAATATGGGGGTTAAAAATCTTACTTTCTGTGACCGTTTCGGTATCATCTGCGAGGGTGACCAGAACAACAACCCCGCACAGGAGGAGGTTGCAAAGGTAACCAACCTTGAACACAAAACGGGCACACTTGCCGATGCACTTGTCGGTGCCGATGTATTTATCGGTGTTTCGGCGCCAAACCTTGTAACCCCCGAAATGGTAAAATCAATGGCAAACGACGCTGTACTTTTCCCGATGGCAAACCCCACACCTGAAATTATGCCCGATGTTGCCAAAGCGGCGGGCGCGCGGGTCGTTGGTACAGGACGTTCAGACTTCCCGAATCAGATAAACAATGTTCTTGCTTTCCCAGGAATTTTCCGCGGTGCGCTTGACTGCCGCGCCACCTGTATAAATGAGGAAATGAAGGTTGCAACCTCGTTTGCGCTTGCCTCTCTCATTCCCGATGATGAAATCACCGAAGAAAACATTATCGCACCCGCACTTGACAAGCGGGTCGCACAGGTTGTTGCCGAAGCGGTTATAAAAACCGCCAAGGAAACAGGCGTTGCAAGAATATAAACATCTTAATATAATTATATAAAGCAAACGGGCGGATAAATTCCGCCCGTGTGCTTTATTATTTCACAATATCTTTTTTAAGTTTTATAAGGTCAAGAATATTTACTTCTGAATCCCGATTTACATCGGTAGCGAAGTAATCCATATTGGCATTTTCAAGACCAAGCAAATGCTTTCGCATCATCACCAAATCGCCCGTATCAAGGTTTTTTGAACGGTCAAGGTCGCCCGACAAATCGACCGTTACACCGTATTTTATAAGTATGTTTCCATATTGATTATGCGAATTTGACGAACGCAGGAAAATATTTCCGCACAAAACGGGTGAATTTTTCAGCGACACGCCGAATGTGGGGTTTTGAGGCATACTGTCAGTCGTATTCCAAATGGTTACCTCAAGACGGTTAACACCCATTTTAATCCACAACTTTTTATCACCCGAATAAAGGTCGGTGATATTAGTGCTCGCCACCTCGGTATGAACACCATCTTTTGAAAAATAAAGTTTAACATTATCACCGCCGTTTGCGGCATTTGTACCAAGCGTTTTAAGGTATATAGCGTTATCAAGGGTTTCATTTTTTGAACGAAGCACTATTATTTCGGTATTACTGCCCGAATTTTTGCGATGACTCCAATCAAGTGTCATTTCGTATGTGTCAAGCAAATCTTCTGCCAAACCACAGGAAACATTTAAACAATTCGCGTTCCAATCAATACCGATTTTATTGCCTCCCGCAAGGTATGTACCATTGTACCAATTGGTATAAATCCCCTGCTTTGTTCCGTCGTCAAAAGTATAATTCTTGATAATATCGCCGTATTCATAATCAGGCAAATCGGCTTCATTGTATTCCCAACCCATAAATTCGGCAATAAATACCGCAACCTCTTTGGCAAGATAGGTATTTCCTACCGCGTCAGGGTGAGCGCCTAGACCGTTTTGGGTTGCACGAAGTTTTAAGAAAGCAACCTTGCCATCGGTCTGATTGTACTCCTCAACCGCCTCTTTAAGCCAATCACCTGTGGTCTGACCGCTGTTATCGGCAAAACCGTAGCCCATTGCACCGTGACCCCAGATGATTTTTGCATTGGGATTGTTTTTTCTAACCTTGTCGAGCAATGCTTTAGCGCCCGCTTTCCACTCTGCCTTTGCCTTGGCAAAATCAAACGCTGCCCCCTGTGCCTGATACTCGCTATAAAGCGTACTGTTATCATTGGTGCCAAGATTGATATAGACCAAATCGGTATCGGCTTTTGAAAAATCATATGCTACTTCGGGGTCGCGCACATCGCTTGCAAGGTCGTAAATGCGTTCTATCGTATTGGGATAACGCTTATAAAACGCCCATCCACCGTTCGCAACTGCATAATAGTCGGCACCAAGCAACCGCGCCGCGCGTGAAGCATAGCCCATTTCAATCATTGTAACGCCGCCGCCCGTTGCACTCTTTATATCCATATACTGTGCCGAACCCGCAGCGATAGAGTCACCTATTATCTCGATCCTTCGCTCGCTATAAGGCGCAAAATCAGGGGTTCCCGTCATACCCACCGCGCGAAGATAAAACGCCGAGTCCATAGGTTGATTGCTTTTTTTAATTTCGACGGTATGATATCCTTCCGAAAGATTTTTTGCCACCGTATAGGTAGCAACACCTTTTTTCAGTTGTACAAAATCATCGAAATTATCAGCGTGTTGGTAACCGTCTATATATACTACAAGAGCATCACCCTTGTCCTCTTTGCATATATCACTGTCAATTGTAACGGTGACATCGCCTTTCATATAACCGGCAACGGTTATTGTGGCGGCGTTCATTTCAAAATTAACGCCCTTGCCCGACTCGTAATACTGCCGTCCAATCATTTTGAAGTTTTCAAAAAGCGCGTCACCCACGATTGAGCGTTTAATATATTTCGTATCCGCATTGCCCTTTGCAATTGCATCAAGTTTTTGAATGTCATCTTGGTCTACAACGCCGTTTTGGTCAACATCGGCACCGCAAAGCGCGGCGGTGAGTGTTTTGGTATCTATTGCATCGCCCGCAAGTCTGACATCGGTATCGTCAACTTTTCCGTCGCCGTTTATGTCGAAAAGTGTGCCGATATTAAGTTTTGTTTCAAACTGTTCAAAACCGATAACATCGCCAGTACAAATGGTATCTGTGTCAGCAAGTCTTTGACCGTTTCGTGTGATATACGTCGTTTCGCCGTAAATAAGGTTTGCGCAGACTTCTTTAACCGAAGTACCCATTGGTATGGCGCCGATTCCGTCGACACACTCCTGATAAAGCGACTCATCAAGAAGGTACAAATTTCCCATATCACCCGTTGGTATTGCGTCATAAACTGTAAAGTCATTTATACTCATAACTCCGTACCGTTTCCACATTTTCAG
>JAZREH010000251.1:0-1068 GCA_045660705.1 Acutalibacteraceae bacterium | reverse complement strand
CAAGTCCTTGCCAAAAGGCTTGCCGATAAATTCGGCGACAGACTTAAAAGTGTACAACTCAACATAAATACCAAAGACACCAATGTTATACTTGGCGACAAGAATGTTCTTGTATACGGCAAGCCCTATATAAGGGATATCCTGTGCGGTGTCGGTGTTCGTATTTCACCGCTTTCGTTTTATCAGGTTAATCGCGATATGGCGCAAAAACTGTATGAAAAGGCGGCAGAGTATGCCGCACCCGACGGTAAGACGGTGCTGGACCTTTACTGCGGTGCGGGAACTATCGGTCTTTCGATGGCGGCGCGCGCCAAAGAAATTATCGGTGTTGAAATTGTACCGCAGGCGGTTGAGGATGCAAAGGTAAACGCTGAGGAAAACAATATTAAAAACGCCCGCTTTATATGCGCCGATGCGGCACAGGCGGCACAAAGTCTTAAAGACGAGGGGCTTTCTCCCGATATAGTGGTTCTTGACCCGCCGCGCAAAGGATGTACCCAAGAACTGCTTTCGACCGTTGCGAACGGTTTTTGCCCCGAACGGATTGTGTATGTATCCTGCGACCCCGCAACCCTTGCGCGTGATATTAAAATACTCGGCGGACTTTCGTATAAACTTGTAGAATATACTCCCGTTGATTTGTTCCCAAGAACGCACCATATTGAAACTGTCGCATACCTCGAAAAATGCTAAAAATACAGCGGATTTTGTTATTGACAGGCGATTGTTTACTGTGATAAAATGCGGTTAGAAAAGCAGAAAGGATGATTGGCTTTGAAGTATATGATATTACCTGAACCAAAAAGAATCACCTACGGTGTCGGAGGTTTTAACCTTGAAAACTGTGCGGTGCTGGTGGAGAACGGACTGGACCCGCGTGTTGTTCGTGCGGCACTTGATATTAAGAATAAAATCGCTCAAAAGACGGGCGGTGTTCACAGGTTTGCTGTGATTTCGTCTGCCGAAGACGGTGCGGTTTGCATAAAAAAGAACAGCAATATTAAGAGTGAGGGATATACTCTTGAAGTCACCGATAATAAAATAACCGTAACGGGCGGTGACGATGCG
>JAZREH010000250.1:0-8543 GCA_045660705.1 Acutalibacteraceae bacterium | reverse complement strand
GCTATAAACCCTGTGAAAAGCCCGACCAGAAGTACATTTACGATGCCGACAGCCGTCTTGTTGCCGCGTTTCGCCGCGCGATAAACGGTATAAAGTCGGGTCCCGCCGTTTGCGGTGACCGTTTTATCTGTAATGATGAGGACAGGATTTTCTTTAAGGAAAATTTCGATGCAATGTCCTGTGATATGGAAACTGCCGCTATTGCAAGTGTATGTGATATGGTAGGCGTACCCTTTGTTTCGGTGCGTCGCATATCCGATGATGCGGGTGATACGGCGGGGGATGCCTATCGCGAGATGAACGCGACGGGCAACGCCGCACTCTGGGAGTTGTTTTTTGACGGTCTTTGCGCCGTAGCTCATGATTTTGGAGGCGCAAGGTAATGTCAGAGCAAAAAAGAAAAGAGCAGAGTTTTGAATACGGCGCGGGTATTTTGCTTGTTGCCACCGTTCTTGTAAAGGTTATAGGAATGGTATTCAAAATACCCCTTTCTTCGCTTATCGGTGACCTTGGTTTCGGATATTTTTCGTCGGCGTACGACCTTTTTAACCCGATATATACTATTGCTATGGCGGGACTGCCTATAGCGGTTTCGCGCGTTGTTGCCGAACATATGGCGAGCAGACGCTACCGCGATGTTCACAGTACCCTTAAAATCACGCGCCGTCTTTTCCTTGTAACGGGTCTTACGGGTTTTGCACTTATGCTCGCCCTTATATACCCTTATGTAAAGATGACCGATGAAACGGGCAGAACGATATACAGCCTTTTTGCTATTGCGCCGTCACTTCTGTTTTGTTGCGTGATGTCTACCTACAGGGGATATTATGAGGGACTCCGTAATATGTACCCCACCGCGATATCCAATATTATCGAGGCGCTCGGCAAACTGGTGCTTGGTTACGGCTTTGCGTTTGTTGTAATGAAGGTCAGCGGCAATGTCGCTTATGCGGCGGCAGCGGCGGCGGCAGGTATTATGGTCGGTACCGCGGCGGCGGCGGGATATCTTAAAATACGCCACGGTGTAAAGGGTGACAGGATTACCGAATCGGAACTGGCTAACAGCCCCGACCCCGAAGATGTAAGACTGGCAACCAAAGCCATAATTCTGATTGCCATTCCCGTTGTTTTGTCATCGCTTGCCAACAGCATCGCAACACTTGTCGATGTTACTATGGTAAAGTGGCAACTTTCAAACCTGATGGAAAGCCACGCCGACACAATACGGCAGATGTATGCATCGTCGATTGCCGATTACAATAAAACGGCTAAAGAGGTGCTGACCGACGCGGCAATACCGACATTTCTTTACGGTGTCCGCAGTAAGGCGTTTACCCTCTATAACCTTGCACCGTCGATTACCTCGGCGCTCGGTGTAGGCGCACTTCCCGTACTTGCCGCATCGTGGGTAAAGCAGGATAAAGCACTTGTAAAACACAACCTTGAATCAATGTTCAAACTTACCGCTATCGTTGCAATGCCTGTAGGTTTCGGGTTTATGTTCTTAAGCCGCGGAGTTATGGGTCTTTTGTACAGCGGAACCGCATCCATCGAAATCGGCGGTAAAATGATGATAATTTACGGCTTTGCCGCAATTTTTGCGGGTCTTGCCGTTCCGATGACAAGTATGCTTCACGCCGTCAAAAAACAGGTTGCCGCCGTTCGTAATGTCGCAATCGGTGCGGCAATAAAGGTGGTTGTAAACTTTATTTTCGTCAGCATCCCGTCGGTAAATATTATCGGCGCGGCGGTAGGTACACTTGCAGGTTATATCTTCGTTTTTGCGGCACACCTTGTAACGCTTATAAGACATACAGGCACAAAACCGAATCTTTTAGCGGCACTCGGTAAACCTCTTGTAGCGGCACTCGGTTGCGGAATAGCGGCGTTTTTAATGTCGTTTATCGGCACTTCACGGCTTGTAACCCTTGCGGCAATTGCCGTTGCCGCGGTGGTATATTTGGCTCTGTTAGTGGCTATGAACACCTTTGAGGAGGCCGATGTGCTGGCACTTCCAAAGGGCGAAAAACTGCTTAAAGTGCTTATAAAGTTCAAAATTATACGCTAAATGTACTAAAAGTCGGCAAAAAATCCGCCTTATTTAACAAATTTTTTAAGTTGCGGTTAAAATCTATTGATTTTTTTGTATTCATATGGTAAATTTATATAGTACGAATGGACAAGTTGTTTGTTCGGTAAAGCATTTCAGCGGCCTACCTGTTGGAAAAGACCGTAGAAAAATATTTTTTGGAGGTTCTTAAAATGAACAAAGCAGAATTAGTTGCAGCAGTTGCCGAGAAGGCAGGCATTTCTAAGAAGGACGCAGACAAGGCAGTAGCAGCCGTTATCGATTCGGTTGTTGACACCCTTAAGGCTGGCGAAAAGGTTCAGCTTATTGGTTTCGGTACTTTCGAGCTTCGCGAGCGCGCAGCAAGAACCGGTATCAATCCCCAGACCAAGGCTACCATTAAGATTGCCGCTTCTAAGACCCCTGTATTCAAAGCAGGTAAGGCTTTCAAGGATGCCGTTGCTAAGTAATTAAAAATTACTGTGTGTTGAGCCGTCCGTCAGGGCGGCTCAAAGTTTTTTTGAGGTTTTTATATGAGGCTTGACAAATATCTAAAGGTATCGCGCCTTATAAAGCGCAGAACAATCGCAAACGAAGCCTGTGACGCGGGCAGGGTTACGGTTAACGGCAAGGTTGCACGCGCCTCCCTTGAGGTCAAGGTGGGCGATGTGATCGAGATTGCTTTCGGCACCCGAAATGTGAAACTTGAAGTGACTGAGGTTGCCGAAACGGTACGCAAGGACGATGCCGCACTTCTTTATAAGATAATATGAATTTAAAACACGCACCCCGAATATATTTTTAATGAATATATTTTAAGGGGTGCGAATCTTTTGGACGAAAAGGTATATACAGAACAAAGCGTAATAATTGAAAACCGAAAGAAACTTAATATTTCGGGGGTAAAGGATGTTATTTCCTTTGACGATGAAACGCTGCTGCTTGATACGGCGCTTGGCAGGATGACGGTAAAGGGTGACGGACTGCATATAATCAGTTTTAATACCGATAACGGCACACTTACTGCAGAGGGCAGGGTGCACGCCGCGGTCTATATGTCGGACGGTAAAAATTCGGGCGGCTTTGTGTCGCGCCTGTTCAGATAGTTATGTGGGAAATAGATATAAACGACCAGATAGTGACACTTCTGCTTTCCTTGGTGCTTGGCGTGGCGGTATGTGTGCTGTACGATATTTTCAGGGCGATAAGGTGTGCCGTAGACCACAGTGCGGTGGCGGTCTTTTTCGAGGACATACTTTTCTGGGTTTTGGCGGCGCTTGTTAATTTTATTTTTCTTATGGGGCGTACAGGCGGTGGACTTCGCGGATATGTCTTTGTGGGCGAAATTGCGGGCTTTTTTGTTTTCAGATTTACCGTTTCGCGCGTGATAGTGTCGGCGCTTTCGTGGACAATCGCCTTTGCGGTTAAGATTTACGGCACTGCGGTAGATAAAACAGCCGACCTTTTTTGGTCATTTTGGGGCATTTTGAGGCGTGTTTTCGGCTTTTTGCAAGAAAAATCAAAAAGAGTTATAAAATCGGCAAAAAAACTCTTGAAAAGTAGAGCGCATATGTTGTATACTGAAACAAATAGTGTAGACAGGGAAGATACAGATGTGTGCTAAACGGAAAAGGCGTAGGAAAAGTATAATTCTGCGGCTTTTGGTGTTGGGCGTTGCGGGGTATATGATTTTCACCGTTGTCGGACTTTATACCACCCTTGCCGAGGACAAACGCCGTCTTGCCGAAAGCGAAAAGCAACGCGATTCGTTGCAGGTACAGGTTGACGAAATAAGGGCACTTCTTGACGACGGTTCGCAGTCGGAACTTATTGAGCGTGCCGCCCGTGAACGGCTGGGATATGTCTTTGCCGATGAGGAAATTTATATTGATATTTCGGGCAGTTGATTGCCCCTGATATATAGCGGAAGCAAATGCTTTGAGGAGGAATTTTTACTTTTATGCAACTTAATGTCGGAGATGTAGTCGAGGGTAAGATTGCCCATATCAAGGAATACGGTGTATTCGTCGACCTGCCCGAGGGCAAGTCGGGTATGGTGCATATATCGGAGGTCGCAAGGACCTATGTAAACGATATAAACGAACATGTAAAACTCGGCGATCAGGTCAAGGTCAAGGTTATGAGTATTGCCGAGGATGGCAAAATAAGTCTTAGTATCAGACGCGCTATGGAGCCCGAGAAACGCGCAGAGGGTGAGCCGCGCCGTCGCGAGAGGCGTTCGGCACCACCGCCGCCTGCCGCACCCGACCCTACATATACGTGGACTCCTAAAAAGACCGAATCGGCAAGTTTTGAGGAAATGATGAACCGCTTTAAGCAGAGCAGTGAGGAGAAATTTTCCGATTTAAAACGAAAGAATCCCGAAACACGCCGTCCCAAACGCGGTGCAGGTGTAAAATAATGTTAAAAAACGGGCGGTATACCGACACCAAGGTAGTACTGCCCTTGTTTTTTAGGAGATAAAAATGAAGGAAATCAGTGTAAATGTTGTACGCGATACGGTTGAGCGCCTTTGTATAGAGGCAAACCGAAAACTTCCCGATGATGTTGAGGCGTGTATCCATAAGGCGGCGGCGTGCGAAACCGACCCGCTTGCCTGTTCGGTGCTTAGTGTGCTTGAGGAAAACCTTGTTGCCGCCGATAAACTGTGTGTGCCAATTTGTCAGGACACGGGTATGGCGGTTGTGTTTCTCGAAATCGGGCAGGATGTTCACCTTGTTGACGGGTCGCTGTATGATGCGGTCAACGAGGGTGTTGCCCGCGGATATACAAACGGACTTTTGCGAAAATCGGTGGTCGCCGACCCGCTTAAACGCAAGAATACCGACGATAATACCCCCGCTGTTATACATACTACGGTGGTTGATGGCGAATCGGTAAAGATTACGGTTGCACCCAAAGGTTTTGGCAGTGAAAATATGAGCGGTGTTCGTATGCTTACACCCTTTCACGGGCGTGAGGGCGTTATTGAGGCGGTGCTTGATATCGTAAAGGCGGCATCGAATAATCCCTGCCCGCCAATGGTTGTCGGTGTTGGTATCGGCGGTGATTTTGAGCAGTGTGCTCTGCTTTCAAAACAGGCGCTTTGCCGCAGTCTTGATGTGCGTCATCCCGACCCGTTTTATGCCGAAATGGAAAAAGAGTTGCTCGAAAAGATAAACGCCCTTAATATCGGTCCGCAGGGTTTTGGCGGCGATACGACGGCACTTTGCGTAAACATTGAAACGGCACCGACCCATATTGCGGGACTTCCCGTTGCGGTGAATATCGGCTGTCACGTAACGCGACACGCATCGGAAGTAATCAGATAGGATGGATAAAATGAATCAACTTAAATTTGCGGCACCCTGCCTTTTCGGAATCGAAAGTGTGGTTGCCGACGAACTTCGCAGAATGGATATAAAGGATGTAACCGCCGAAAACGGGCGTGTGCTTTTTTCGGGAGGTCTTAACGACCTTGCACGTGCTAATATAAATTCGCGCTTTGCCGAGCGAATACTTATCGTTGTGGGCGAATTTACCGCGGAAAGTTTCACCGAACTTTATGACAATGTTAAAAAACTTCCTTGGGAGGATTTTATCGGTCGCGACGATGCATTCCCCGTTACGGGAAGCAGTATAAATTCGGCACTTCACAGTATACCCGACTGTCAGTCGATATCCAAAAAGGCGATTGTTGACCGTCTGGCGTCAAGGTACGGTATAACCCGTTTTGCCGAAACGGGTACGGCGGTTAAGGTTCGTTTTTCGATACTTAAAAACCGTGTTACGATGATGATTGATACATCGGGTGACGGACTTCATAAAAGGGGATACCGCCGAAATTCAAACGCGGCACCGCTTAAAGAAACGCTGGGCGCGGCGATGTGCGACCTTGCACGAATCTTCCCCGATACACAGGTGTATGACCCGTTTTGCGGTAGCGGTACCCTGCTTATCGAATCGGCGATGATGGCGGCAAAAATAGCCCCCGGACTTCGCCGCTACTTTGCCGCCGAAAGGTTTGGCTTTATACCAAATGAAGTGTGGCGTGAGGAACGCACACGCGCACAGGATATGATACTGCATAACATTGATTTTTCGGCGCAGGGTTTTGATATCGACCCGCAGTGTGTTGAACTCACCCTTGCTAACGCTAAAAAAGCGGGTGTTGAACGGTATGTAAAGGCGGCAGTTGCCGATATAAAGGACTTTACACCGCCCGATTCCCGTTGTCTGGTGATTACAAACCCGCCCTATGGCGAACGCCTGCTTGATATAAAGGAGGCAGAAAAACTTTACGCCGTAATGGGTGAAAAGTTCGTATCGGGCGAGGGCAGAAAGTACTTTGTTATAAGCCCTCATGATGAGTTTGAGCGTATCTTTGGCAGACCTGCCGACAAGCGCCGCAAACTGTATAACGGAATGATAAAGTGTCAACTTTATATGTATTTCAGACAGAACGGCGGTGGGGACCGTTGAGGTATGTTTTCTTTATAAACCCCGCCGCAGGCAGGGATAGAGGAAAGGAAAAATTGCGCGCCGATATCCAAAAATACTTTGCCGAAAACGGCGGGGATTACAGTATTTATGTGACCCGTTTTGCGGGAGATGCCGAACAGGCCGCCCGTAAAGAGGCGGAAAAAGGTGACAGTGTGCGCATATTTGCCTGTGGTGGCGAGGGCACCTGTTACGAGGTAATAAACGGCGTAAAGGGTTATGACAATGTTGAGGTCGGGGTTATACCCTGTGGCTCTGCTAACGATTTTTTGAAGTTTTTTGACAGTCGCGAGCCTTTTTACGATATTGCGGCACAAATAGGCGGCACATGTCATAAAATGGACCTTATAAAGGCGGGCGAGAGATACTGTATAAACGGTTGCTCGGTCGGTATGGATGCTATGGTAGCGCGCGATATGCACCTGTTTAAACGGTGGCCGCTTGTGGGCGGCGGGCTTGCATATAAACTTGCAATCCTTAAAAACTTTCTTGGAAAAATCGGTGCTACGCTTGATTTGTGGGTCGATAATAAGCCGCTTGGCAGAAAAAACTGCCTTTTTGCGGTGATTGCTAACGCTCCGTTTTACGGTGGCGGATATAAAGGCGCACCCGATGCGGTACCGTATGACGGAAAACTGAATTTCACCCTTGTTGATGTTATTTCCCGTTTTAAAATCCTTAAATTTTTGCCGATTTACGAAAGGGGCGAGCAGGCGAAACTTGACTGCTGTCAGATGTGTGAGTGCGAAAGTATGGAATTTCGCACCGAAAAGCCCGTACCCGTAAACCTTGACGGCGAAATCGTTGAAACCGATAATATGCGGTTTGAAATGCTCAAATCAGCGGTGTCTTTTGTCGTACCGAGGGGGATTGAGGTGAAAATATTAACAAAAGTTTAAATTTTTAAATCTTTTGTTTGACTTTACTTGACTTTTAAGAAAAAAGTATTAAAATAGTATTTAGAAAATTTTTGGAGGAATTATGATGACTATTAAACCTTTGGCAGATAATGTTGTTATCAAGGCTACTGTAGCCGAAGAAACTACAAAAAGCGGCATCGTGCTGACTTCTGCAAGCAAGGAAAAACCTCAAATCGCCGAAGTTGTGGCTGTTGGTCCCGGCGGTATGGTTGACGGAAAGGAAGTTTCGATGACGGTTAAGGTCGGCGATAAGGTTATTGCCGCGAAATATTCAGGCACCGACATCAAAATTGATAACGAGGAATATACCGTTCTTCGCATTTCCGACATTTTGGCAATAGTAGAGTAATTGGAGGCTGATTTTAATGGCAAAGAATATTGTTTTCGGTGAGGACGCAAGAAAATCACTTCAGGTTGGCGTAGATAAACTTGCAAACGCCGTTAAGGTAACCCTTGGTCCTAAGGGCAGAAATGTTGTAATCGACAAGAAATACGGCGCACCGCTTATCACAAATGACGGTGTAACCAGCGCAAAGGAAATCGAACTTGACGACCCGTTTGAAAATATGGGTGCACAACTTGTAAAAGAGGTATCGGTTAAGACCAACGATGCCGCGGGTGACGGTACTACCACCGCTACCGTACTTGCACAGGCACTTATCGCCGAGGGTATGAAGAATGTTGCCGCAGGCGCAAACCCAATGGTTGTTAAAAAGGGTATTGCAAAGGCGGTTGACTGTGCAGTTAAAACCGTTGTAGGCAATTCTAAAAAGGTTAGCGGAAGCGAGGATATTGCCCGTGTTGCTACCGTTTCTGCAGGTGATGAGGTTATTGGTAATCTTATTGCTGAGGCTATGGATAAGGTTTCTGCTGATGGCGTTATTACCGTTGAGGAATCCAAAACTGCCGACACCTATATTGAGGTTGTTGAGGGTATGCAGTTTGACCGCGGTTATATCACCCCTTATATGGCTACCGATACAGACAAAATGGAAGCAATCATTGATGATGCTCTCCTTTTAATCACCGATAAAAAGATTTCCAACATTCAGGAA
>JAZREH010000249.1:0-9767 GCA_045660705.1 Acutalibacteraceae bacterium | reverse complement strand
AAACAATGCGCAGCAAGGCTAAAAAGGGCTCGCTTTTATGGGTGCTTGACAAGACCAAAACGGCAATGGGCAAGCGACTTATCAGAAGTTGGATGTTAAAACCGTTGCTTTCGATTACCGAAATCACACTTCGCCAGAATGCGGTTGAGGAACTTTGTTCAAACACCGTTATGCGCTGTGAGGGTGTTGAGTATCTTACGGGAATCAGGGATATTGAACGCCTTACCACCCGTGCGGTATACGGCACCGCAACGGCAAAGGACCTTTTGCAACTTGCGGCAACTGCCCACCGTTTTCCCGTTATAAAAGAACTTTTAAGCAACTCGTCAAGCCGTATGCTTAAAGGTATACATACCGATATTGATACTCTCGAAGATATCGTAACCCTTATTGATGAGGCAATCAAAGAGGACCCGCCTGTTACCATGAAAGACGGTGGCATTATAAAGGATTTTTATAATGCCGAGGTTGACCGCTTGCGCAGGGATATGGATGGCGGTACCGACTTTATAAGGGATATCGAAAACAAGGAGCGCGAGCAGACGGGTATTAAGAATCTGCGCGTGCGCTACAACAAGGTGTTCGGTTATTATATCGAGGTTACAAATTCATTCCTTGACCGCGTTCCCGAACATTACATAAGAAGACAGACCCTTACTAACTGTGAACGCTATATCACAGAGGAACTTAAAGAAATCGAAACCCGCGTACTTACCGCAAAGGACAGGCTTATTCAACTTGAGTATGAAATTTTCGATTCCATACGCAAAAAGGTTGCGGGCGAACTGATGCGCTTTCAGAAAACTGCGGCGGCGCTTGCAAGATTTGATGTACTTTGTTCGTTTGCACAGACGGCGGTTGATAATAACTATTGCCGCCCGCTTGTAAACAACAGCGGTGTCATAGACATAAAGGGCGGACGGCACCCCGTTGTTGAACAGGTTATAAAATCACCTTTTGTTTCAAATGACACGGTGCTTGATTTAAACGATGACCGCTGTGCAATTATTACGGGACCGAATATGGCGGGCAAGTCGACCTATATGCGCCAGACTGCCATAATCACACTTATGGCACAGACGGGTTCATATGTACCTGCACAGATGGCTGAAATCGGTATTGTCGATGCAGTATTTACCCGCGTCGGTGCATCGGATGACCTTGCCAGCGGACAGTCAACCTTTATGGTTGAGATGAGCGAGGTTGCCGACATACTTAAAAATGCGACCAAGAACAGTCTGCTGATTCTTGACGAAATCGGCCGCGGCACCTCAACATTTGACGGTATGTCAATAGCGCGTGCGGTGCTTGAATATGTTGCCGACAAGCGCAAACTCGGTGCAAAGGCGCTTTTTGCTACGCACTACCACGAACTTACAGAAATGGAAAATGAACTTCGCGGTGTTAAAAACTATAATATTGCGGTAAAAAAACGCGGTGATGATATTATTTTCCTCAGAAGAATTGTTCGCGGCGGTGCCGATGACAGTTACGGTATCGAGGTTGCTAAATTAAGCGGCATACCGAACACCGTTATCGAACGCGCAAAGGCTATTCTTAAAAAGGTTGAGGAGGAGGGAACCGTCACATATAAGACGGCACCCGCACCCGATGCACAGTTGCCTATTGAAATGCAGAGTGCATCTGACATTATGCACGAACTTCAGGTGCTTGATGTTAATACCCTTACCCCGATTGAGGCAATGGGTGTTTTGTTCGGCCTTACAAACAAGGCAAAATCCTTATAAAACAAGGCACCGTTTAACCGATTGGTTAAACCGTGCCTTTCTTTTTTGAAAAATCACTGATTTTTCCTTAAAAAACTATTGACAATGATATATGAATGTGCTACAAAAAGCGTGTAGGCTGTTTGGCTTACAATTTGAACACTTGGGCGGTGTTATAATGGAAAAAAATATTTTTGAGCAAATGGGTATTATTGTGGTCAACGAAAAGATTGTTGCAGAGCGCGGTGGCAATGCCGCTGATGTCATACAGGATATAATTGACACAAACCCGAACAGGACAATCTATTTTGCCGACGGTACATATGTTATTGATAAACCGATATGTACCCCTGCTGACCCGACTAAAAGCGTTGATTTAAAACTTGCACGATTCGCGGTCATAAAGGCGTGTGACGGTTGGAATCACGGTGAGGCTATGGTGCGCCTTGGTGGAAAGGACCCGTATAACTCAATTCGCATAAACGGAAGCAATTATTCGCTTACGGGCGGTATAATTGACGGTAACGGTGTTGCAAACGGTATATCTATCGATAGTGGTCGCGAAACACTTGTACAGGATGTATCGATCAAGTTTACAAAGGTCGGTCTTACCATAAAATCCGGTGCAAATTCAGGTTCGTCTGACTGTGATATAAAACAGGTAAATATTGTCGGCAACAGGGCGCGTGATTCAATCGGTGTTCTGGTTTGCGGACTTGACAACCGTTTTTCCGACATGAGGATTGCCGATGTATTTACTGGTGTTCAGGTCTGGGCACCGGGCAATTTCTTCAGGGATATTCATCCGCTTTACACCCTTGATTATGAGGATTACGGCGAAAGTTGTGCCTTCAGGGATGAAATCGAAAACAACTGGTACTATAACTGTTATAACGACCAGTTCGGCATCGGTTTCTATCTTACAAAAGGCGGTACACATATACTTACCAACTGCTATAATTACTGGTATTCGTCAAACGGCGGCAAGCATATCGGAATTAAGAATAACGGACCGTTCAGGTCGTCGGTATGCGATTTCAAGATGGATACACGCGACGACTGTGAAAATATCGTATTTATGCAGGACGGCGAGGGCGGATACGGAACATTTGAACGCCTGTCGGTACGCGGTGCACACCGTCTTGTAGGAGACGATTATAAGAAGTTTTTAAAGGGCGACCTTATTGAAAGATAAAGACTAAAACAAAAACGCTTCGACCGAAGCGTTTTTTGTTTTCTTATAGCATTGAATACTCAAAATAAATATTATCAAAACAGGCGGGCTTTGGGTAGCGGTACATAAGTGTAAAAGTACCCTTATCTTTAAGATTTTCTGCGAGTAGGCGGTGTTTATCACAAACCTCAATATACGGCAAACCGCTACCGCCTATACATTTTATTTCTTTGAATCCCAACTTTTTATAAAAGTCAACAAGTTGAGGTTTTGCAGGGCGAAGAAAATAAAAGCAATCATCTTCGCTGCATATGCGGTTTATCAGCGCCGACATATGACCCTGACCGCGGAAGTTTTTATCTGTAGCGGCGGCAAAAATATATTTTGACGGTACCTTCAAATCCAAGGTTTTAAGGACACAGGGCAGGGGAAAGAGGACTGATACCGTTTTGCCGTCCTTGGTTTGGCGTTCAATAATATCGCCAAACAGATTAAAAAGGTTTTCGGCGAAACCGTCCTCGTCACCGAATGCATCAAGGTAAATTCTTTTTTCGTCGGTCATAATATAATTTTTTCCTTTGGAATACAGTAGTATTTTTTCAGCAGTATTTCAGGTTTGTATGACATTTTGGCTTTACGCAGTCCCTCAAGTCCCATATCGTCCTCGCGGTTAATATACCTGAAATCTTCGCTTAACCGCGATGCGAATTCGCGGTTGATTACGGTGTATGCCTCGCTGTAGTCACTAAGTGCCTTTTCAATATGAATATCAAACACACGGTTGTTTATGGGGGAGGCAAGGGTAAAAGCCACAACCCTTTCGCCGACAAGTATCGCACCGCCGCTGACATTCAGGGTTTTCATATTATCAAGCATTAAACCGACCCCGCGCCTTTCTGCCGAAAGATAGCGGTCATTTCGGTCGGCATTTTCAGTATACCATTCGTCGGCACACTTTTTAACCGCCGAAATATTTTCGGGAGATATATCCTCGTAATGCCAGTCGTGTTTTTTGGAAAAAGCCGAAATATGGTTACGCTTTGAGTGGTACTTTTTACCCGAAAGTGCAGAAAGCGCCTCGCGCGGATATATATAGTCGAATGCATCGCGGCACTCTTTAAAATCGTACAGGTTACCGAAATCGGCTTTGAATTGTTCTAAAAGCGCACCCTCTTGCGCCCAGAATGTGGGTAGTGCGCCGCCTGTATATTCGGTTATTTGGGCGACACCTTTTTTTATGTCGCAACCGATTGGCAGGCGGAAAACATCACCGCTGTCTGAAGTGGACTTTATAAACAGGGTGCCGTCTTTAGTGCAGAAAAGGTTTGAATAAACCTCCTGCCAGACAAGCAGATTTACAAAGGTCGATTCACAGGAAAACTCACCGTTATCGCTTAAAATAGGGCGGATTTGCTCGGCATCCGCCGCCGTGATTTTTTTAAATTCCAATTTTTAAAACTTCCTTTTACCATCTTACCTGCCAACGCTTTGCATCGCTTGACGGGATACGGTTTGTACCCTCACAGTCACGGTATTTAGAACCTGATATCCGCCTGTCAAGTTCACGGTCAAAAGCATCGATGTCAACAGGAATAGGACATTCGCGGTTGCCTGTCCACTGTGAAAGATATGCCGCATTTGAAATTGCAAGTTCGTTTACTCCGTCATAACCCGATGCCAAAAGCGGCTCGCGGTAGAGTATGGCGCGGGTGAAATTCTGAAGTATACCGTTGTGTGCGGTCTCGGTGGTGTCAGGTCTTATTTCACTGTACTCAAGTGTGGGCTCGACAAAGTTTTGCTTGGCGTTAAAACAGATGTCGCGCTCGCTCTCATTTAAAAGCCACAGTTTCAGCACACCGTTTTCAAGCACCATTTTACCCCTGTCGCCCGAAATTTCAAGACGGTTTGTTCCTGGGGTTTCGCCTGTGGTAGAGATAAATGTTCCCGTCGCACCGTTTTTATAGCGGGCAAAAATCGTAACATCGTCCTCAACCTCAATGTTGTGGTACTTTGCGGTGTCGCAAAACGCCGTAATGCTTGTCGGCATACCGCAAATCCATTGCCAGATGTCAAGGTTGTGGGGCGCCTGATTTATAAGTACGCCTCCGCCCTCGCCACCCCAAGTGGCACGCCAACCGCCCGAATTGTAATAATGCTGTGTGCGGTACCAGTTTGTGATTATCCAGACCGGGCGTGTAAGTTCACCGAGTTTACCCGATTTAACTATTTCGCGTGCGTGTGCAAAAAGCGGGTTTGTGCGCTGGTTAAACATTATACCGAAAACGCAGCCCGATTCTTTTGCCGCTTTACACATTTCATTAGCCTTTGAAACGCGGATATCAATCGGCTTTTCGGTCAGCACATGCAGACCTGATTTGAATGCGGCGATACCGATATCGGCGTGAAGTCGGTGGGGTGTTGCAATTATAACCGCATCACAGATATTACTCTTAAAAAGTTCGGTATAACTGTCGGTGAAAAAAATATCGGGGAATTTTTGACGGCAGATATCCTGTACAGCGGGGTTTATGTCGCAAAGTGCGGATAGCACCATACCGTCGATTTTACCTGCCGCAATATTAAGTGCGTGTGCATAGCCTATATTGCCGACACCGACAATACCTACTCTGACGGTTTCCATATAAATATCCCTCGCTTATCAGGTTGCACTTATCTTCATTACTATACTGTGCGGAAGTACCTTTGCCAATACACGGTAGAATTTATAAAATGCGCGGTCGGTATAAACGGCACGGCCTTTTTTTGATGCTTTAAGCGAACGGACTGCCGCACCTTTGGGGTCAACGCGGGGCAGGGTATCAAAGGTATGGCTTGTGCCTTTTTCAATGTTAGCAACACCTAAAAACTCGGTATCCATCGGTCCTAAACATACCGCAATAGTATTTATTTTACGCCTTTTGAGTTCGGCACGCATACAGCGTGAAAGACTTAACACAAATGCCTTTGTCGAACAGTAGACCGCCATTCGTGAATTTGGTGCAAACGATGCGATAGAGCATACATTGATGATTTCGCTGTTTTCGGTCATAAAGGGAAGTGTGAGGGATGACATAAGGGTGAGTGCCTCACAGTTAAGGCGTACCATACCCGTATTGTCTTCGGTCTTAATCTCGTCAAAGTTTCCGAGTTTTCCGTATCCTGCACAGTTTATAAGCAGTTTGACCTCGGCACCGCTTTGCTTTAGAAGTTCGGTGTATGTATCGGCACAGTCGGGCGCGGTTATATCCATAGGAACAGGGCGTATCACCGAACCGAGTTCTCTTGATAGTTCACGGAGCCTTTCAGCACGGCGGGCGATTACCCATATTTCGTCAAGTTCGGGGCGGCTTTGGTATACAGCGCGTACATATTCGGCACCGAGTCCTGAACTTGCACCCGTTATAACTGCAATATTCATATTTTTACAACTCCTGAAAAAAATTAGAAATATTTGTTAATACTTATTTTATTATATTGATAAAATGCGAAAAATCAAGAAAAAACGCCGCGATTTTCGTCTGTAACCGTTTTTCAAGGAAATATGTAAAAAAATTAAAAAAAGGCTTGACTTTATTGCACTTTTGCTATATAATTGTAAATTACTAATGAAGATGGGGGATTCTGCGCCTTTTTTTAGGTAAAACTTGTGTTTTGTTCGTAAAAAATGCACAAATTCATCCGTCTTAAGGTTTACACGGTGGGATAAAAACACCGCAAATATTTTTGGGAGTGATCGTGAACCTATGGAGTCAATCAAAACCGTCCAAATGGGTAGAAACACTCGTATGACATTCTCCAAAATCAATGAAGTTATCGATATGCCTAACCTCATTGAGATTCAGAAGGACTCATACAACTGGTTTGTAACCGAAGGCCTCAGCGAGGTCTTTAAAGACATGTCTGCCATTACCGACTACAGCGGTAATCTGGTGCTGAGCTTTATCGATTACAGACTTGATGAGCAACCCAAGTACGATGTCACCGAATGTAAGGCAAGGGATGCCACATATGCGGCACCGCTTCGCGTTACCGCCAGACTTCTTAACAAGGAAACGGGCGAAATCAAGGAGAGCGAGGTATTTATGGGCGATTTCCCGCTCATGACCGAGTCGGGCACCTTTGTTATCAACGGTGCTGAGCGTGCTATCGTATCGCAGCTTGTCCGTTCACCCGGCGTATACTTTGCTGAAAAGGTTGATGAAAAAACAGGTAAATCGCTGTTTTCGTCTACCATTATACCTAACCGCGGTGCGTGGCTTGAGTATGAAACTTCGTCAAATGATGTTCTTTATGTGAGAATCGATAAAAACCGCAAACTTCCCATAACGACCTTTGTCCGTTCGTTGGGTCTTGATAACAATGCCCAAATTCGTGAGTTGTTAGGGGAGAATGACGAGCGCCTTAACGCTACACTTGATATTGATGAAACCAAGTCAACCGCTGATGCTCTTATCGAGGTTTACAGAAAACTTCGTCCGAGCGAACTTGTAACGGTTGAGGGTGCTGAAACCTATATCAATCAACTCTTCTTTGATGCACACCGTTATGACCTTTCGCGTGTGGGTCGTTATAAGTATAACTGCAAACTGTCACTTGCGGCGCGTATCCGCGGAAGACTTCTTTCGCGCCCCGTTGCCGACCCGATGACAGGCGAACTTATTGCCGAGGGCGATGCAATTGCCGATAAGGAACTTGCTGAGCTTATCGAAAAGAAGGGTGTACCTTTCGTATATATAAATGTACAGGATGCAGAGGGTAAGACGGTTGAACTTAAGGTTCTTTCAAACGGTATGGTAAACCTTGGCGACTTTGTTGACTTTACCGCAGAAGAACTTGAGGAACTTGATAAACTCGGTCTTAATGAAAAGGTTTCGTTTGAGGCACTTAAAGAGATTCTTAATGAGTGTGAGGGCAAGTCAAAGGAAGAACTGCGCGACGCACTTATTGAGGGTGTCGATGTTCTTATTCCGAAGCACATTACAAAAGACGATATCTTTGCAACCGTAAACTACTTTATGGGACTTGCATACGGTGTTGGAACGGTGGACGATATCGACCACCTTGGCAACCGCCGTATCCGTTCTGTCGGCGAACTTCTTCAGAACCAGTTCCGCATCGGTTTCTCACGTATGGAACGTGTTGTCCGTGAAAAGATGACACTCCAGTCACAGGATGCCGAAAATATTACACCTCAGTCACTTATAAATATCCGTCCTGTTGTTGCGGCTATTAAGGAGTTCTTCGGTTCATCACCGCTTTCGCAGTTTATGGACCAGACGAACCCCCTGTCCGAACTTACGCACAAGCGCCGTCTGTCGGCACTCGGCCCCGGCGGTCTTTCGCGTGACCGTGCATCGTTCGAGGTGCGTGACGTTCACTATTCGCACTACGGACGTATGTGTCCTATCGAAACACCTGAAGGTCCTAACATCGGTCTTATTTCCTATCTTGCAACCTATGCGAAGATAAATAAGTACGGCTTTATCGAAACTCCTTTCCGTCCGATTGATAAGACAACGGGCAAGGTACTCGACGAAGTGGTATATATGACCGCTGATGAAGAGGACGAGTATTATGTTGCACAGGCTAACGAACCGCTTAACGCCGACGGTACATTCGTAAGCGATAAGGTTACCGTTCGTTACCGTGAGTCCTTTAAGGAAATAGACAAGTCCCGCGCCGACTTTATGGACGTTTCGCCCAAGATGGTTGTATCGGTTGCTACGGCTATGATTCCGTTCCTTGAGAACGACGATACCAACCGTGCTCTGATGGGTTCAAACATGCAGAAGCAGGCTGTGCCGCTTTTACGCCCCGAAAACCCAATTGTTGCAACGGGTATGGAATATAAAGCCGCCGTTGACTCGGGCGTTGTTGTTCTTGCAGAGCGTGCAGGTACTGTTATATATGTAAGTGCCGACACCATCAAGATTCGTGCAAAGAATGGCGAGATTGACGAGTATAAACTCATTAAATTCCTGCGTTCCAACCACGGCACCTGTATAAATCAGCGCCCCGTTGTAAGCGTTGGTCAGCAGATTGAAGAAAAGGGTGTTATTGCCGACGGTCCTGCGACCAGCAACGGCGAAATTTCGCTTGGCCGTAACGCCCTTATCGGATTTATGACCTGGGAAGGTTATAACTACGAAGACGCCGTTCTTATCAATGAGCGTCTTGTACGCGAGGATATTTACACTTCGATTCATATTGAGGAGTACGAGATTGAGTGCCGTGACACCAAACTCGGACCTGAAGAGATTACCCGCGACATTCCTAATGTCGGTGACGATGCCCTTAAGGACCTTGACGACCGCGGTGTTATCCGTATCGGTGGCGAGGTTACAGCGGGCGATATCGTTGACGGTAAGGTAACACCTAAGGGTGAAACCGAACTTACTGCCGAGGAAAGACTGCTTCGTGCAATCTTCGGCGAAAAAGCCCGCGAAGTGCGTGATACCTCCTTGCGTGTGCCTCACGGCGAATACGGTATTATCGTAGACGTTAAAGTGTTCACCCGCGAAAACTGCGACGAACTCAGCCCCGGTGTTAACATGGTAGTACGCTGCTACATCGCTCAAAAACGCAAGATCAGCGTGGGCGATAAGATGGCGGGTCGCCATGGTAACAAAGGCGTTGTGTCCCGTATTCTTCCCAGCGAAGATATGCCCTTCCTGCCCGACGGTACTCCCTTGGATATCGTGCTTAACCCCTTGGGCGTTCCCTCCCGTATGAACATCGGTCAGGTGCTTGAGGTTCACTTGGGCCGTGCTGCCCGTGAGCTTGGCTGGAAGATTGCCACTCCGGTATTTGACGGTGCAAACGAATTTGATATTATGGACACATTAGAAAAGGCCGGTCTTGACCGT
>JAZREH010000248.1:0-1730 GCA_045660705.1 Acutalibacteraceae bacterium | reverse complement strand
CACGCTCATTGAATCGCCGTCCTGTTTACACATAACATAAAGTTCGGGATTTTTTGAGCAGTATGCGGGTAACGGTCGGCGTGCAAGCCAAGGTATCGTATCAATTAAAACTTCTTGCGTTGCATAGTTTTTAGTAATTCCCGACAGCGCAATAGCGGTACTGTAATCGTAAATCGACGCGCCCTCGAACAGGAAAACCAAAAATCTTTCACCATCGGCGTTTTCATAGCGATATGCAAATGTTTTATTCCCTGTTGACTCTACAGAAAACAGCATCGGCTCGGCTCTATCATCGATAACGGCATCCAACACGCGAACCTGTCCGCCTGTAATAAGCGATTTACACTCCGCATTCTTTGTGCAAAGAAAAGTGATATTCTTACTCTTTAGTTCGCCAATCGACTTTAGCCCCACATCGACCCCGCGCTGTGTCAGAATTACAGCCGACACCGCATCAAGGATAGTTCCGTTTTCAAGTTCTGAACGGTCTAAGTCGCGGGCATTTTCCCCAAACACCGAATTGCATATTCCCTTTCCGCTATATACCGTAGGAATCCCGCACTGACCGAGCATCGTGCCGTCAAGCGGTACGGGTGAATAAATCTTCGGTGCAGACAAATCGTGGTCGGCGCATCTTGCGGTATGCGGTTTTACGACAATCCGCACACCCGCGTTTGCACCACCCTCGAAAAGTTCTGCCGTCTTTTGGGCATAGTCTTTATTTGCCTGATGCAGTTTGAAATACCCTGTTTCAAAATCGGGTCCCGCAACATAGTCGAACATATATTTAAGTATTCCGTCGTAACTGCCCGAAATGCGGGTTACAACATCATACAGTTCAAGGTAAGATGCAGGACAGGTATATCGCGGACGGGGGTACACATCACCCTCGCTCATTAACTCAAACCCCTGATTTTCAACAAATGAGGCAAGCATACGCGCAATTTCAAAGACGGTTATCAGCGGATATTTACGGCGGATTCCCGTTGCCCAGTACGGTGCGCCCGTCGGTCTTAAAATCGGCTGATGTTTACCGCCAAGAATCCTTGCGATTTCGGGCACATCGACACCGTCAACATTCCACAAGCAAAAGGCAGTACAGTTACAGATACAGACATCGGGGGTTTCCTTATCGACCTCGGCACGAATCTGCTTTGCAAGGCGAAGTAAACTGTCGTTTTGCGCTTTCATCCAAGCATCGCGATATTTATTGGGTTTTCCCGCGATAATATAGGGTCTGATTTGTTCGCGCGTCACCCTTTCACCGAGAATTTCACTGATATAATCCATGTGCAACTGACAGGCACAGCAAAGATTTTCACCGTGTTGCGACAGGCGAAAATCGTCGTCAAGCATCACGATATCGGGTCCGAGTTTAGCAATCTGTGCAACAAAGTCCGATATGAAATCGCAAAACTTTTCGTCAAGCGGGCAATTAGCATAGGGGCGTTTTCTACCCTCGATATCGACTATCTCGGAAAATTCGGGTTGCAGAGCCTTATCGTAGGTATGTTCAAGCGCGAAACCGTGACCTACCGTACCAATCCAAACGCCCACCTCAAAGCCGTGGCTTTTGAAAAATGCAATCTTTTGGGTAAGCGAAGGCTCAATCGTGTTATTCTCCAACGCCAAAAAAACGCGGTTGGCATCACAGTTTTTACAAAGCGACAGATATTTTTCAATATTACCATCATTTATAGTAGACGCCATCAATGGAACCGATATTTTAT
>JAZREH010000247.1:0-6999 GCA_045660705.1 Acutalibacteraceae bacterium | reverse complement strand
TGCACATATCCCTCAAACTTGCCCTTAGGCAAACTTAATGAATATGTGTAAAAACCCACTTTACTGTTAGGCCAATACCCTCTATACATACTGCCGATAAATATATTTATTTTATTTGCCTTGTTACTCTTTGGTTTGCTTATCCAAATACTTATTCCGTCATATTCCGAAGACTCATAACTACCAAAAAGCGGACCAAAAGCCGAGCGTCCGCCTGCGGCCTTGTCGTTCCAAAAATAAATCTCCGAAGTGGTATTAGCAGAGGAAGTAGAAAGTTTTACGGTATTGTGACCGCTAACACTTTGATGTGCGTCGGCGGTAAAATCCCCGCGCTTTGTCATATTCCACATTTCCTGACCCGCTTCTTTGAATAAGGTGGACTCTACATATTCATATGACTTATCGGGGTCGATTTCCTCGCCCATATCGGGCGCAGGAACTTTAGTCACATACGAATCTTCCAGCACATCGGAATCAATAATAATATCTTCGGCTGATGCAATAATTCCACCGTAGAACGGAATCGACAGCAACAGTACAAGGCATAGTACTATTGCCTGCAATCTATATCCGAAATGTCTTTTCATAGTTTATCTCCAATCGGGCAATCCCAAGGGTGTTTTTACACCCTTGGGAAATTTTTATGGTTAACCCAAGGTAGTTACAAGAATATCCTCAAGTTTTTCACTGTTAATGCCAAGTTCGTCGTTTCCAAAAAGAATTATCTTTTTAACGGTTGCAATATCATCAGCATCCACGGTTCCGTTATAATTAAAATCAACAGCATCAAAACTTATAACATCGGTTTGACTTGCCGCATATTTCTTTACCCTTATCAAATCGCGGATATCGACCGCGCTGTTGGCATCAGCATCACCGAAAACGGCGCTCGAAGCCAAACAACCAACCGAAGCGGTAAGACATATAGTAGCCGCAAAAATTGTAGCTAACATACCTTTAAAAAGTTTTTTCATTATAATGCCTTCCTTTCATATATTCAGTCAGTCAGAATTATTCGGTTATCATTATGCCTGCAATAAGCGACCATTCGCCCGCCGCATCACCAAGAGGTGAAAGTGTAATCTTAAGCGGTTGTGCGGTTTCATTGGTATAGCAGAATACGGGGTCGGCGTAGGCGCTGGAATTGATATAATTCTGCAAACCTTTGGTGGTAGTACCTGTATTATTTTCAATGTAACACATAGCGCCCACACCGTTTACGTCCTTTTTGCGCCAGAGCAAAACAGATACCGTTTTACCTGACGGAACGCTGATTACCATAGGTTCCATTGCTTCGCCATTCTTGTTTTCGGCATACCAACAATCGTTGAATATTTCAGCAGCACCATGCGCTGAAGTTGCATTATGAATAGGTGCATATGAGCCGTAACTTACAACATACTCGCTTGGAAGTGTTACAGAATTATACAGGGTAGATGTACCGGTATACGCACCTGCGGCTGAACCGTCGATTACACTGGGGAGTGCCGAAACGGTGTCGGTAATACTGTCGACACCGGCTACAACGCCTGCTATGTAGTTGGTAATGAGTGTTGCGGCAATCTTATGACCGTAGTTGTTCGGGTGAATACCGTCAGCCATAATAAGATTCCAATAATCACCCTCAGTAGCACCAAAATCAACCTGATCTTCTTCAAGTAACGGGAGTACCGCATCATAGAAACTTATCATCGGAACGCCATAATGACCACCGATTTTCGACTGCATTTCCTGTGCGTTTATGAACTCAAGCGCTGTATTGTCGCTGTTGTTCTTATATTTTATCATAAACATTTCAAGCAATGCAACATCGTCGTTATGAGAAAGAACCTTACGAACCATTGCTTCATAAGTAGCAAAGTTTGCTTCACTGACAGCGGCAGTATTTTCATTTACCGCATATTCAATGATGACAATGTCGGGGTCTTTATCAAGAATTTCCTGTTTAAGTCTGTAAACACCGAGATTTGTATGGGTCGAACTTACGCCCGCATTAACAAGGGTTACGTTAACACCGAATGTGTTTGCAAACCATTCGCGTACAAGATTTGCATAGCAGTTTATATCAATCGGGTCTGCATAAGCACCTCTTGTAATTGAACCGCCTATTGTGCCGATAACGAGGTCCTCGCCGCGCTGTGCCTTTTCAATAAGTTTCTTGAATCTTGCAAGATTCGGTGAGTAATTGTCATTATCGGGTGTTTCGGTTACAACTGCGTTTGAAAGCATATCAGCAGTTATGTTATACGAGGTAGCATATGCGTTATTTACAGCAACAATATCAGAATTTGCAATTACCTCATCAGCCCAAGCGGTAGCAGCCGCCGATGCATTAGCATCAGATTTAATGTCTTCGGCAACATCAAGCGGTGTGCACATAACGGTTTTTCCGTAAACGGTATAAACCTTGTCACCGTCTGATACAGTAATATACGGTCTGACAATATAGTTATTAAGATATTTCTTCTGGTTAATATTGTGAAGTGCAACGCTGAAATGCGATACGGTTGCTGTATCATCGCCGCATTTTATGTCCTTTGCATCTTTTTCATAGGCTACGGCATCTGCAATCTTATAATCGGTTGCGCCACGCAAAAGTGTCGCACCGTTCAAATCCTGCCATTTAGCCACTATAGTACCCATCTGATTAGCGATATTTTTAGCATCAAGTGTTACTTCGGTTACAAAGCGGAGTGCTACGGGGTCATCGGTACGAAGTTCGGGAATTGAAGGCGTACTAAGTGCATTTTTAAGTTCTGACTTAAGGGTTACATCCCCGTCTGCGGCAAAGTAGACATCACTGCTGCCGTCTTTTCCATAAATAACAATTGTACGATTACCCGCCAATACATCCGAGCCGAGTTCAAGCGATGCACCGCTTTCAACACCGTCTACATAGATGCTGTCAATGTCCGCCGCGTCGGTTATCTGTGCCGAAGCGTCAAGGTCAAGTGTTACAGTGGAATAAACCGCGATTTCAGCCACCGACATTGTTCTTGTATCAAAGCCTGTCATAAATTCAATACCTATGTATTCTGCTTCTATAGATGTTGCAAATTTAAAGAGTTTAACCATACCGCCGTTACTGCCAACGTTTGTATCAAGGTCAGCGACATAGTAATCAATTACAGCATTGTCGAAAAGCGTTTCTGCGCTATTTGAAGCGTAAACCTTGTAATGACCGGGTGCAAATACCGTTTCGGTAGCGTATGCGCCGCCTACAAGTACGGCATTTACTGTCTGACTGCAGGCAAGTTTATAGGTAAGTTTAACACTTTCCGACGAAGTTGCAGTAATATTTACCGCATTATCGGTGTATATCTCACCGTCGGTTATAACCACATTGTCGACATCGGTGTCGTCAAGCGTTGCGCCCGCAAGACCGTTTGAGCCAAGACCCGCAATATCAGCCTCGGTCGGATTTGCGGTAACGGTATAGTCATCGGTGGGGAAATTACCGTAAATACCGAATTCCGTAAGGAATATTTCTGTTACGGGAGAAGTTGCGGTTTCGGTAGGATAGTGCGGATATTTGGCAAATATTCTGAAACCGACATATCTGTAGGTTCCCTCAACCGAAGAAGTATCAAAGATGTGTGCCTGTGTATAATCGTCATTTAAAACGAAGGCAACCTGATTTTCTGCACTGTAAAGGTTTGCCTTATCGTTTGACATATAAACACCGTAGCATTTAATTGCCATCGTGTTGTCGCCCGATAACTTTTTACCGCCCGAAATAAGGATTTTTGAAACATCGGCGGCGGCACCCAAATCATAGGTCATATTGTGACCTGCGTTCCAGAAGTAAAGTCCGTAACCGCCGCGACCGTTAAGGTTGCTTTCGTCAAGCAGATAGTTATTTGTAAGTTTTGAAACGGGTTGGTTATTGCCGTCCGTTTCCTGAACGCTGGTGCCGACGGTCGAATTTGCGCCGACATAAAGTTCTTTACCCGCATTAATGGGTTCAGAGGTTACAGCGGTTGCAACCGATGTGGTTGCCTTATCTGCGGCATAGAAAGCAATTTCGGTTGCCTTGAAGTTCGTAGTCGTACCACCGATTATCATAATACCCATATATCTGCCCGTTTTCTGATGTGCGGCGTCAACCTTTGCATAGGTATCACCCGTCACCATATCATCGGAAATGGCAAGCAAATTTTCGTTGCTGAAAAGGGTTGCGGGGTCGTTGCCGACATATGCACGGTATTTATATTTTTGACTAAAAGAGTCAATATATACCGCATCTACCGTTTGGGCATTACCTGCACCCAAATCAAATACCATCTTTGCGTTGGTATATTTATGTCCATAAGATGCATCGTACTGATATTTATCGTTATGTCTGTCATTATGTCCGTTGTAAATTGTTATTTCCTTGGCAAAGGTATTATCAAAAAACGGTTTGTATGTGGTATTGAAGGTATCACCACTCCAAACTGTGTAATGACCGCCTGTAAGCGAAAGGTCGGTATTTACATCGGTATTGGTAACCTGGTCAGCCGCACGCCAATACATTGTATCAATACCTGATAACAGATTGTTTTGGGGAACGATTGAAAACTCGAAATCATTTTCTACAGTCCAGGTATCGGTGCCGTAAATAGCAATTTCATTGGCATAAAATGCCGCCCAATTCTGACCGTTTGCAAGGTTTTCTATGCCCACATAACGACCGGTTACTTCGTTAAGATTAACATTGTGAAGTTTCTCAACATTTTTAACTCCACCAACGACGGGGTCTTCAACAAATGCATAACAATTAGCCGCTGTATACAGGTCTTCCTTATTATCAGATATATACAGTTTCCATTTTGTGCTGTAAGGCGCATTGTTCTGACCTGTAGAAACTAAAACATTTGATATGTTAAAGTTTCCTTTTAAATCATATGTAATTTTAGAGCCAAGAGCACCACCGTTTGCTTCTGTAAGTTGTGAATACTTAATGTCGTTATCAAAATCACCGTCTGTCCACTGTAAAAGATGATAATTTACACCGCTTACTGTCGTTCCAACCGTCGGATTGGATATTACAGTACCATCCTTTTTAATAATTTCTAAAGGAAGTTGACCAAAGTTAAGGCTTACGCCTTCGGGATACTGGAAGGCAGGAGTTTTTGAAGTATCATAAAGATTTTCAAATGTTGTTCCGTTTGTACCGTATGCGCTGATTTTTACAAACCAAGCACTCTTTGTGGTTGCGGAATCGCGGGTGTCAATAACTTTGATACCCATATATTTGCCGCTTACCGCCGCACCGTCGTCCATTGTGATAACATAATGAAGCGCAGTATCGTTCTGACGCGTATGTGCGGCAACCAGATTTTCCTGTGCAAAAATGTTTTCCCTGCTATTGCCGACATAAACTTCAAAAGAGGTTATAGGGTTAACATCACTTGTACAAAGAACAAACTTATTCGCGGAATAGAACGAGCCCAAGCCGTAAACTATACCTCCGCCGATTGCATTATCAAAGCGTAAATTAACAAGGTTTCCGCTTGTATACAATCCGTTTATAAGCCACGCAGTACCCTGATAGTTCGGCGTCGTTACCATTTCGGAACCTACGCCCGATGAACTGATGTAATAGGCAGTACCCGTAAGCAGATTTGATGAGGGAAGCGATACCGAACTGTCGTCGGCAATTGATACGGTTTCATAAACCGTATAGTTGACATCTTCTGCCAATGTTGCGATACATACTGCGCTTACCGATGTAATAACCAATACCGCAGTCAGTATAAGGGATAAAATTTTGCGCATAAATATTTCTCCTTTTCTCTACTGTAATTTTCTATTACCAAAACTTTTCTCGGTATGCACCGAAATCAGATAGGTACACTTCAAGACCCTCGGCATTACCTTCAAGGGCGATATTAAAGGCGAAAAACGAGATGTTATTAGTGTTACACGCCTTTTTTTCGGTATTATAGCCACTTACCATTTCCTCGAAAGGCACATATATGTATCCCTCAAAGTCACCCTCGGGAACGGTGCTTGTATATTGATACATAAGGCGGTAATACGAATATGTGCCAAAGAAAAATCTTATCGTAAGTTGACTGTATTTTTTGCCGTCAGGCCTTTTTATCTTGGCATAATATCTGATACCCTCATAATCCGAAAGTGACATTTCGTCAACGGGGTCTAAAACGACCGCTTCGTCAAGTCCGTTTGGCAGTTTTTCTTTCAGTTTTTCGGCAAATATCGCCTGACCGCCGCCCATATTTTTATTAAATGTAAATTTAAGTGCGGCGTCTGCATCCTTAGCCTTAAAGGCAGGATCGGTCGTTATGGTTACAGGCATATCCTCGGTTATCATACATTTTGCAATCTGTTCGGCGGTTATCTTTTCGATATTGGGAAGCCGCTTTACATCAAGTTTAAGTTCATCCTTGCTTGCAAGGACCGTTCTGTCTACCGATTCATATGCGTTCTTTTTAACCTGCTCGATTTCGGTTTCCGCGGTAGAATTAGGGGGCAACGATTCTGTAATATCGGGCTTTTTTGTGTTTTCCTGTGAAGATATTGTCGTCGTGCTGTCGGTTTGTACGGTATCCCCTGATGAGGTCTTTACCGCAGTGCATCACGAAAGCACCAATACCAACATTAACATTAACGCTGATAATTTCTTCATTAAAATCACCTCCTCATTTTTAAAAGATTTTATAAGACTAACCTGTTATTCCTGAGCGTTCTGCGCTCTGGATAAAAAGTTTTTGCGCGAACATATACATTACGAACAGCGGCAACACGAAAATAATACACGCCGCAAACATTGTATTTGTTTCAGAAAGATTGGTGGCGTAACTGGATATTCCAAGCGCCGCATTAGAGAGGCTTCTGATATCAAGCATACGCTTTGCCAGAAAGAAATTCTGACGGTAAACGATACTTGGAAAGAAACTGTCATTCCACACCCACACCATCGACATTACAAAGGTTACAACAAAACTTGGTAGGGCGTTTGGCAGCATTATTTGAAAATATGTACGCCACTCA
>JAZREH010000246.1:0-2597 GCA_045660705.1 Acutalibacteraceae bacterium | reverse complement strand
AGCCGCTTAACACCGATTGGGACGGTAATGAACTGCTGTTGTCGGATGTGCTGGGCTCCGACGGTGACGAAATAGGTCGCGGGATAGAGCAGGAGGACGAAAACTTTCTGCTTCACAGGTTTGTCGATGACCTGCCGCCACGCGAAAAACAGATAATGGAGATGCGTTTCGGTCTTGGCGGATATGAGGAGTATACCCAAAAGCAGGTGGCGGATACCCTTGGAATTTCACAGTCGTATATTTCAAGACTTGAAAAACGGATAATCACTAAACTTAAAAAACAGATTGAAAAAGCGGTGTAACGGTGGTAAAATTAAAATGAGGTGTTACACTTGGATAATGTTGTGCTGTTTTTTGCGGTATATCTTGCGGCTATCAGTTTGATTGCGGCGGTTTTGTGTCTTTATGATAAGTCACAGTCCAAAAGAGGCGGGCGGCGTATAAGAGAATCGACACTTTTGTGGATTTCATTTTTCGGCGGTGCCGCCGCCATGCTTGCTGTTATGCGTATTATACGCCATAAAACCCGACACAAGCGGTTTATGATTGGTCTGCCGCTTATGATACTTTTTCACATCGCGATTGTGATTCTGGCGGTTTTAAATCTTGACAGCGGCGTGGTTTAGCGTTATTATATAAAATAGAGTAGTTCTTCGGGGCGGGGTGAAATTCCCCACCGGCGGTACAGCCCGCGAGCCATTTTTGGTTGATTCGGTGAAATTCCGAAGCCGACAGTTAAAGTCTGGATGAAAGAAAGGACATTCATATATGTGTTTTTTGCCCCGTCTTTTTGACGGGGATTATTTTTTGTGGGGGTAAATGCTATGGAAAAAGGTATGAAACTTAAAAAAATATCGGTAACGGCGATACTCTGTGCCGTCGCTTATCTGTGTATGTTTCTGTTCAGATTCAAGGTAAGTTTCCTTACCTTTGATTTTAAGGATGCCGTCTTTGCGGTTATTGCCTTTTTGTACGGTCCCGTTTACGGTATACTGTCATCATTTGTTGTTGCACTTGTCGAGTTTGTTTCGGTCAGCGATACAGGAATTTACGGTTTTATAATGAATTTCCTTTCAAGCGGCGTGTTTGCCGCTGTGTGCGGACTGTTCTATAAATACAGGCGTACCCTTTCGGGTGCGATTTTCGGCAGTATCATCGCCGTATTTTCAATGACGGCAGTAATGCTTATTGCTAACATATTTATAACTCCGTTTTATATGGGTGTCGATCGTTCTGTTGTAATCTCAATGCTCACTACACTGCTTTTGCCTTTTAATCTTGTTAAGGGTATCATAAACGCGGCAATAACTATGATAATTTATAAACCCGTTACAGGGGTATTCAAAAAAATGGGTCTTATGGTGAAAACTAATGCGCCTACCGATAAAAAAAGTTTTCTGTGGCTTTCGCTTGCGGCGGCGGTCATTATCGTGTTGGCTACTGTTTTCATAATCTTTGTTTTAAACGGTAAGTTTGAATTTGTATCAAAATAACTGTTGACAAATGCTCTGTTTGTGATAAAATATATTGGTAAACTTAATATAATCCTTATCAAGAGTGGCGGAGGGAACAGGCCCTGTGATGCCCGGCAACCTGACCTTAAAAGCAAAAGGTGCCAAATCCTGCGGATTATCCGAAAGATGAGGTCTTTTAAAACCGCTCTTTCGTTGGGCGGATTTTTTATTGTAGAATTTTTATAGGAGATGTAGTTTTATGTCAAAATTTCTTTTTACTTCCGAAAGCGTTACCGATGGTCATCCCGATAAGGTGTGTGACCAGATTTCCGACGCGATACTTGATGCTATGCTTAAAGGGGACAAGCAGTCGCGCGTTGCCTGTGAAACCTTTTGTACCACAGGCGTTGTCACCGTCATGGGTGAGATAACAACTAAATCCACCGTTAATATTCCCGAAATCGTGCGCGAGGTTGTGTGCGATATCGGATACAACAGTGCCGATATGGGCTTTGACGGAAACACCTGCGCTGTTATGACCGCTATTGATAAGCAGTCTGCGGATATCGCACTCGGCGTTGATAATTCGCTTGAATATAAGGACGGCGAAGATGATGCATATAATCTTCACGGCGCGGGCGATCAGGGAATGATGTTCGGCTTTGCCTGTGATGAAACACCCGAACTTATGCCGCTTACAATTTCGCTTGCGCATAAGATGTCCTACCGTTTGACCGAGGTCAGAAAATCGGGCGAACTTTCGTATCTTCGTCCCGACGGTAAAACACAGGTAACGGTTGAGTATGTTGACGGTGCCCCCGCCCGCGTTGATGCTGTGGTTGTTTCAAGTCAACACTCTGCTGATGTAAGCCTCGAAACACTTCGTGCCGATATACTCCAAAAGGTTATAAAGCCGATAATTCCCGCAAACCTTATGGACGACGATACCAAGATATACATAAACCCGACGGGTCGTTTTGTTATCGGTGGACCGCAGGGTGATACGGGTCTTACGGGAAGAAAGATAATCGTTGATACCTACGGCGGTGTTGCCCGTCACGGCGGCGGTGCTTTTTCGGGTATGGACCCGACAAAGGTTGTCCGCAGTGGTGCATATGCCGGAAGATATGTTGCTAAAAATAT
>JAZREH010000245.1:0-2060 GCA_045660705.1 Acutalibacteraceae bacterium | reverse complement strand
CGGGTGTAAGGGCGGTGGGAACCACGCGGGTCCAACAATGTTCTTCCAGAACAGGACTGCCGTCCTTTCGTCCCCAAGTAGCATATAGCACAAGACGGTCGGCACGGTTGCCTATCATATCAAGAACCCTTGTCAGTCCGTTGTCGAATGTATCATAATCATACGCGGGGATAACACTCTGTTCCTGAATGATACAGACATCAAAGCGGTTTGCCGACAAAATCTCTGAAAGATTTTGGGTAACTTCGTCCGCCGTTTCAAAATCAATCAGTTTTCTGCCACCTTTTGTAACGCTGTATACATTTACATTCCTGCCGTTATCGTTTGAAAGTTTTCGGAACATTTCCGGCATATCGTTATAAAAGGTGTAACTGTTTCCGATAAACAGAATATTCATTATATCCTATCCTTTTGTTTCGCAATAAATACAGCGGTAAACGCGGTTTTCGCGGTCGGTAAGTTTAAACACGTGCGGCAGTTCCTGTTCGGTACTGGTGATGCAACGCGGGTTCTTACACTTTATAACATTGGTAAGTTTTTCGGGCAAATCTATTCTGCGTTTTTCAACCAAAACGCCGTCCTTGATAATGTTTACGGTGATACCCGAATCGATATAACCGATAATATCCATATCAAGTTCAATATCGCTGTCAACCTTTATAATGTCCTTTTTGCCCTGTTTACGGCTGTGAACGTTCTTTATAATGGCAACCGAACAGTCAAGGTTATCAAGACCCAAAAGATTATATATACGCATACCGTTACCCGCCTCGATATGGTCGATAACAATACCGTTTACGATAGAATCTATATTCATTAAACCTCAACCTCCAACAGTTTAAGTATAAGTGCCATTCGCATATACTTTCCGTAAAGAACCTGATTAAAGTACTGTGCGCGTGGGTCCTTATCAATTTCGATTGATATTTCATTAACGCGCGGAAGCGGATGCATAATACTTAAATCCGATTTTGCGCTGACAAGTTTTTCGGGGGTCAGTATATAACTGTCCTTAAGGCGGAGGTAATCCTCCTCGTTGAAGAAACGCTCACGCTGAACACGGGTCATATAAAGGATGTCAAGTTCTGGCATAACCGCCTCTAAATCGGTGGTCTGTACGTATTCAAGACCCTTTTTAGCAATAACGTCCTTTTTAACGTAACTCGGCAGTTTAAGTTCTTCGGGAGATATAAGCACGAATTTTACATTGCTATAGCGCGCCATCGCCTCAATCAGCGAATGAACGGTGCGACCGAATTTAAGGTCGCCGCAACAACCGATTGTAAGGTTATCAAATCTGCCCTTGGTCTGATAGATCGTAAGAAGGTCGGCAAGTGTCTGGGTCGGGTGGTTGTGACCGCCGTCTCCGCCGTTGATAATCGGCACCGTTGCACTCATCGAAGCGACAAGCGGTGCGCCCTCTTTGGGGTGACGCATTGCGATTATATCAGCGTATGCCGAAACGGTTCTTGCGGTGTCGGCGACACTTTCGCCCTTTGATGCCGAACTTGATGCCGAATCCGCCATTGTAAGCACATTTCCGCCGAGTTCGTACATCGCCGCCTCAAAAGAAAGGCGGGTACGGGTTGAGGGTTCAAAAAACATTGTGGCAAGTTTTTTGCCCCTTAATACCTCGCTGTATTTTTTAGGGTTTGCTATAATATCCTGCGCTGTGGCGATAAGGGAGTCAATCTCTGCCTCGGTAAGGTCAAGAACATTCAGAACGCTTCTCACTGTGCGCCCCCTCCAATCCAACTTTCGTCTGATGGATTATTGCGGAATTTGATAAGGCGTTCAACATCGTCAGCCTTGATATAACCCGTCTGTGCGGCAACCGAGGCAACCGTTTCAAGGTCGGTAAGGCTTACATTCTTTACATCAGCGGCAGCAAGACGGTCGATACCCTTTTGCATACCGTAGGTAAATATGCTGACAATACCGAGCACCTCGGCACCCGCCTCACGAAGTGCCTCAACAACATCAATAACACTGCCGCCTGTTGAGATAAGGTCCTCAACAACGACAACCTTCTGACCCTTTTCAAGTTTACCTTCAATGCG
>JAZREH010000244.1:0-2162 GCA_045660705.1 Acutalibacteraceae bacterium | reverse complement strand
GATAATAATTGTATGAATTATAACTGTATGCCGAAAGCATCGGGAATGTCGCAATCAGTTGCAGACATTGACGCAGTACATTGGGCACACCGATGTCGTCGGGGTTGTTGTCGTATGAATAAAGGGTTAAAACGCTTCGGGCAAGCGAGTTCATCATATCCTTTGACGGCGCTTTCATAATTACATCGCGTACAAAGGAGGCGGGAAGTGAACGGTATTCGGCAAGAACACCGCGGAATTCGTTAAGTTGTTCGCGGGTCGGAAGTTCGCCGAAAAGCAGAAGATATACCGTTTCCTCAAAACCGAAACGGTCGTCGCGAATGAACCCCTCAACCAACCGTTCGACATCGTATCCCCTGTAGTAAAGTTTGCCCTCACAGGGTTGTTCGACACCGTCAACCGTCTTTTTAGAGATGATTTCGGATATTTCGGTAAGACCCGTAAGCACGCCCTTGCCGTTTAAATCACGCAGACCGCGGTTGACCTTATGCTCGATATACATACTTGGCTCAATCCAACTGTCCTTGGTGCAAAGTTCGGCATATTTTTGGATTTCGGGAGTGATGGCGGAATAATTCTTTTCGGTATTCAGATTCATTCTTGACCTTCTTTCGTAAAGTTATTTGAAATATAATTATATCATAACACACAAATTCTTTCAAGTGCGAAATTTCTGTGAATTTTTCGCTGAATAGACGGGTTTTGTATGCTAAAAATAACATCGGTGATGTTATGAGTAAAAAAAGAGCAAAATTAGTTATCTTTTCGATAGGCGCCTTGGGTTACGGGGTCATAGAGGTGCTGTGGCGCGGCTATACCCACTGGTCGATGCTGCTTGCGGGCGGGATATCTCTGCTGGGGCTTTCGTCGATAGAAAAGAAACGCAAAAAGGCGGGGCTTTTCACCTGTGCCGTTATGGGTAGTGCCTTTATTACGGCGATAGAACTGATTTTCGGGGTTATATTTAATATCATATTCAGAAAAAACGTGTGGGATTACAGTAAAATGCCCTTTAATATCGGGGGTCAGGTCTGCCTGTTGTATTCCTTTTTCTGGCTTATATTAAGCCTGCTTTTTATTCCTGTTGCGGGTGCTTTAAACAAACGATTGAAAAACGACTGAGTTTATGGTATAATAGCATAAATATGTTTACCCGAAAGGGAATGATGGTTTGGACTTTTTGCACCGTACCTGGGCGGAGATTGATACCTCCGCGCTTATAAACAATCTTAATATAATAAAGAAAACGGCGGGAAACAGCCGCGTTATGGCGGTTGTAAAGGCGAACGCATACGGCCATTCGGTGTGCGATATTGTGCCGACTCTGTGTGAAAACGGGGTTGACTTTTTCGCCGTTTCAAATATTGACGAGGCACTTGAACTGCGCCGAATCGGTGTTGAGGGCGAGGTACTGATTCTTGGCTACACCCCGCCGAGTTGCGCCAAAACCCTTGCCCAAAATGGCATTACACAGTGCGTTTTTTCACCCGAATACGCCGAAAAACTGTCCGAGTTTGCGGTGCGCGACGGGGTTAGTGTTGATGTGCATATAAAACTTGATACGGGTATGTGCCGTATAGGTTTCGACTGCCGCGACGGTGAACTTTCGGGCGTGGGCGAGGCAATCAGGGCGGCAAAACTGCCCGCATTCAATTTGACGGGCGTGTTTACGCACTTTGCCGTATCCGACCGAAACTGTGATGAGGAGGACGGTTTTACCGACCTGCAGTATCAGCGTTTTTGTCGGGCGGTTAAAGAATTCAAGTCGGCGGGCTTTGACGATATTTTGTACCATTGCTGTAATTCGGCGGCAACCTGTACCGACGGTGATAAACACCTTGATATCTGCCGCGCGGGTATAATACTTTACGGACTTACCCCGTCTACAGGACTTGATACGGGGCTTGACCTTAAACCCGTAATGTCGCTTAAATCGGTTGTGTCACAGGTCAAGAAAATCAAGGCGGGCGATACCGTCAGTTACGGCAGAACATTTACCGCCGAGGGCGAGATGACGGTGGCTACCGTTACGGCGGGTTATGCCGACGGTTATCCGCGACTGCTTTCAAACAGGGGAAGTGTGATAATTCGGGGCAGGCGCGCGCCCATTGTCGGCAGGATTTGCATGGACCAGTTTACGGTTGATGTGGGTCACATTGACG
>JAZREH010000243.1:0-1910 GCA_045660705.1 Acutalibacteraceae bacterium | reverse complement strand
CGTAGGTTTCAGGAGTTTTGGGTGCTTCGATACGATTTCCGATAAACGGTACATACGGTTCAATACTTAAATCATAGTTGTAGAGTTTCATATCACTGACCGTAAACTGTACATCTTCCCAAGTTTTGAAAGAGACACTGGTGGACGGTTGGTAACTTTCGTTTCCAAACGAATACTTAAACATAGGATTCGTCGGAATTGCTTCGTTTTTGGGGAACATATAAAATTCCACATCAACATTTGCACCGCTGATAACCCTTTTAAGGATAATGCGGTATTCGACTTTCTGAAACTCCCATTCGGGAACACCGAAATCATACGAATCTTTTATTGTTGCGGTATTGTCTTTCAACTCGTATAAAATTATTCCTACTCCAGTACCACTGCCGACTTTATTGGCGAAAGAAACAGAACCCGCAACCATAAATTTGAAGCCCATCCAGTCGTTGGTATCCCAACTGTCAAGATACATCGTCACTGCTTTCCAAGTGCCGTAATTGTTAAAAGAAATATCAAAATCGGAAATCAGGCACTTACTGTATGTACCATTCGATGAATCGTCGCGCGAAACGTATGAGTTGTGTAAAACATCCTTTGGACCCACACTGGTATCACTATTACCTACATATTTATCGGGTCCCGCCACGGTCTTGGTGGGGATATTTGCAGGGTCCTCAACCGATGTTGCGCTTTGTGTATACGGTACAATATTGACATCATAGTTGTATAACTTCATACTGTACTTAAAGTCAATATAAGACCATGTGGTAAAATTCATACTCGCAGAAGGGGTACCGTACTGCGCATTTGTATATGTTTTATCGAACATCGGCTGTGACGGAATATCGGTATTTGCATCAAACATATAAAACTGAACCCTTGTATGGGTATCGCCGATTACACGCTTAACAATTATACGGTAGACCGTCTTGCAAAAATCAACATCGGACTTTCCAAGTTCGGCGGCATCAAGAATAGCCTGTGTTGCACCGCTGATAGAACCGTATAATACAACACCCATTCCGCTTGGATTTTCAATACCCGCCTCTTTTGCCTTACCCGCAAATGTGCCGGAACCGCCGATAAAAAATCTGAATCCACTGTTAGTATCGGTGTTTTTGCTGTCGAGGTAAAGCGATGCCGAACCCCATGAACCTAATCCGGAAGCATCAAACAGCATATCAGCAACAAGATATTTACCGTATGAAGTTGTGGCTTCCTCTGCGGAAATATGTTTTTCGCCGTATCCGGTTGCATTGGCATTCCATGAAAGGCTTTGGCTTTCTACCGTCTTCTTAGGCGCAAGTGCAGGGTCATCGATAGACTTAGGCTCTTGTTTTGTTGAAATATTGTAATTATAAAGTTTAATATCACTTACAGTAGATTTTGAAGTTTCCCATGTCGAAAAAGCAAGACTTGCCGCAGCCAAACCGTATTCTGCGTTAGATGATGTGTAAGAAATCATCGGTTCTGTCGGTACGGGTGTACCCTTTTCGAACATATAAAACTCAACCGTAGTATCAGTATTGCCTATCACACGCTTGATTATAATGCGATAGTCGGTATGTATAATGCCGACTTTATCGGTATTAAGCGGTGCTGCATCAACTATGTTGTTTTGTTTTCTGAAAACAACACCGCAACCCGACGGATTTTCGACAAAGCCCTTGGCATTACCCGAAAATGAAGACGGACCCGAAATTTGGAAAGCGTATCCGTCCTGCAATCTGCTTGTGGCGCTGTCAAGATAAATGTATAAACTTGACCAATTGCTGATTGCCGAAAAAGACAGATTAAAATCAGCAATAAGATACTTATTGTACACTGTTTTTGCCTTATTATCCGATATATAGGCACTGAAATTTACGCCTGACTGCCCTTTGCCTTTCATCACATCAGGACCTGCAATA
>JAZREH010000242.1:0-2400 GCA_045660705.1 Acutalibacteraceae bacterium | reverse complement strand
TCAATATTATTTTGCCTGATTTTACCTAAAATTCAAAAATTGTTAATTATTTAACAGGGTGTGCAGTAAAACGGGAGGGTACGGCGACCCTCCCCCTACAGTTATATAATTTTTTCTATTTTATCTCCCAGTCAATCGGCTCTTGCCCCGATTGTATCAGTATTTCGTTAGCCTTGGAAAAGTGTTTACAACCGAAAAAGCCGCGATAAGCAGATAGCGGGCTTGGGTGCACCGTTATCAGTTTTTTATGTATCGGGTTTCTTATAATCTCCGCCTTTTTGCGGGCGGGACTTCCCCAAAGCAGAAAAACAACGGGGGTCTGCTTTTTATCAAGTTCAGATATCACGCGGTCGGTAAAGGTTTCCCAGCCCATACCCTTATGACTGTTGGCAAGACCGCCCCGAACGGTAAGTACGGTATTAAGAAGCAACACACCCTGCTTTGCCCAAGATGTAAGTTCGCCATGCGCGGGAATACTGTACCCCAAATCGTTGTTCATTTCCTGATATATATTTTTAAGGCTTGGGGGCGGTTCTATCCCCTTTTTCACCGAAAAGCAAAGACCGTGTGCCTGTCCGACACCGTGATACGGATCCTGACCGATAATAACAACGCGCGTATCGGCAAAAGATGTATATTTAAGAGCATTAAATATATCGTGCATTTCGGGATAGACGGTCTGGGAGGAATATTCGGTCTTTAAAAAGCCGCGGAGATTTACATAATAAGGCTTTTGCCATTCGTCCTTTAAAATTTCATCCCAATCGTTACCTATATTTACCATAAATGCACCACCTATATAACATCGTAAACCTCGATAATACCGCTGCTGTGATAAAGCGACGGTGTTACCATAACGGTGTATCCCCTGCCGTTTTCGCTTGTCCACTCAACCGCTCGTTTACGCGGTACAGCGGTATTGGAAAGCAGCATCATAATAGCGCCGCCGTGCATTATAACCGCCGATTCGGTAACGCCGCTGTTCATCATATCCTGAACAACCGCATTTATACCAAGCACAATTCGTTTGATAAAATTAACGGTGGTTTCTCCCCCAGGAGGCGCATCAAGTTTACCCGACGCCCACTCGGTATACTCAACCGTACCCTCAAGTTCGTCGGCACTCATCCCCTCAAACACACCGAAGTCATATTCGGTAAGTTCTTCAAGCACTAACGGCTGACATTCGGGATAAAGCACAGATGCCGTCTGACGGCACCGCATCATAGGTGACGAATACACCTTTTTAACACTTGGATATTCGATATTTTCTTTAAGCAGGCGAAGTTCAGAAAGTCCCTCGGGTGAAAGCGGCATATCGGTACGGTTTCCGATATATTTGCCCGCAGTATTGGCATCGGTTGCACCGTGGCGTATAAGGTGAATTTTATATGTTTTCATAGTATTCTCTCCAGAATCTCTGTAATAATCGTATTTGAAACCGCCATACCGCGGTCGGTAAGCGAAAATCGGCTATCCGCAAGGGTGCCAAGCCCCGCACCACACAGTTTTTCGATAAAAGGCATCATATTCGGGTACTGTTTAAAATCAAAACCTTTTGACAGGCGAAGCGCAAGCATTATTTCCTCCTCCTGACCACCGCCGACACCGTCGTTAACAGTTTTCGGCGACTCACAAAAAGCAGAAATATCACGCGGATAATAAAAACGTTTGCCCTCAAAGAACGAGTGCGCTGACGGACCGATACCTAAATACTCATCAAGTTGCCAGTATTTAAGATTGTGGCGGCTTTCCCTGCCCTGCTTTGCAAAGTTCGATATCTCATAATGCCCATAACCCCTATTTTTAAGGTATTCGCACATAAACAGATACTGTTCGGCGACCGCATCATCACTTGGAAGATTGATTCCCTTTATACGGGCAAGCGGTGTGTTTTGCTCGATTTTAAGTATATACGCCGAAATATGTTCGGGCGACATTGAGCATACAAAATCAAGGCTGTTTTCAAGGGTTTTAATATCGCTATCGGGCAGACCGAGCATAAGGTCAAGGGAAATATTATCAAATCCCATCTCCCGCGCAATCGCCACCGTCTTTTGAGCGTCATCCACCGTATGTTTGGGACCCAAAACCGACAGTTCATTAGGGTTTGCACTTTGAACGCCTAACGACAGGCGATTAACACCTGCCGACATTCCCGCCGATAAGAACTTACTGTCAGCACCAGTCGGGTTCATTTCGGCGGTGATTTCGGCATCGGCGGTTATATTCAAATTATTTCGCACCGCCTCCAGCAGAGGTATTATTCTATCTCCAAGAAGTGACGGTGTTCCGCCGCCGATATATACAGTATCAAAAGCGCGGTCACAAAGACCGCCCCATCTTTCAATTTCTGCCGTAAGGGCAATCAGATATTTATCAATATCCTGTGCACACGGA
>JAZREH010000241.1:0-3860 GCA_045660705.1 Acutalibacteraceae bacterium | reverse complement strand
GTGCGCGAGCAACAGACCGACCAACTTTTAAACCGTATGGAAAAGGCGGTTTGCGACCGCGTAAAGGGGTGCGAGATGTCGTTGACTCGTCTTTGTGCTTCACTTGATGGGATGAGCCCGCTTAAAACACTTGCACGCGGTTATGCGGCAGTGGGAATTGACGGTCAGCCTCTTAAAAGTGTCGGTCAGTTAAAGGTCGGCGATAAAATCACGGTTACACTGTGCGATGGTGATGCCGATTGTACGGTCAACCGTGTGAAAGGATAGATACAATGTCCAATAATGAAATCAGTTTTGAAACAGCGCTTTCGCAACTTGAAGATATCGTAAAGGCGCTTGAAGGCGGCGAAAAGTCGCTTGCCGAGTCGATGGAACTTTACGAAAAGGGTATTGCCCTTTCAAAGCAGTGTGCAACTGCGCTCGAAGGTGCGCGGCAAAAGATAATAAGCCTTACCGATGCCGAAAGCGAGGATGGGGAAGATGCCTGAAATAATGCTTAAAGAATACCGCACGCATATTGACCTGCGTCTTGATATGTTGCTTTCGGAAAGCGGTCAGAAGTATGACGAGGTTGTGCGCGCCGCGCGTTACAGTCTGCTTTGCGGCGGCAAGCGTATACGCCCCGTACTGCTTTTAGAGTTTTATAAACTCTGCGGCGGTGACGACGACTGCGCATACAACTTTGCGTGTGCGCTTGAAATGATACACACATATTCGCTTATTCACGACGACCTACCCTGTATGGACGATGACGATTTCCGTCGCGGCAGACCGTCACTGCATAAGCAGTATAACGAGCCCATGGCGTTACTTGCGGGTGATGCGCTGCTGACCGAGGCATTTGTTGCCGCCGCGAAAACACGCGGTCTGCCAAGCGAGCGGATTGCGCGCGGGATTGAGGTTTTAGCATCCTGTGCGGGAATACACGGTATGATTGGCGGTCAGGTGGTTGATGTGTTTGAAATCGGCGAAGATGCCGACGGTAACACACTTGCCGATATGTACCGCCTTAAAACGGGTGCGCTTCTTCGTGCGGCGGCGGTATGCGGTTGCATACTTGCGGGCGGCAGTGAAGAACATGAAAAGGCGGCGGCACTTTACGCCGAAAAGTTAGGTCTTGCTTTCCAGATTGTCGATGACCTGCTTGATGCCGAGGGTGACGAGCAGATTTTGGGCAAACCTGTCGGCAGCGACCAAAAGAACGGAAAGACTACATTTGTGACACTTTACGGTGTGGATAAGGCGCGCGAATATGCTGAAACGGTCACCCGCGAGGCACTTGAGGCACTCAAAGTTTTTGAGGGCGATACCTCGCGAATTTCTGCGCTTACCGATTATCTGCTTTTAAGAAACAAATAAAGGAACGAAAAATTTGGATTACAGGCTACTAAAAGAAATTACATCGCCCGACGATGTAAAAAAACTCGGCAAAGAACAGTTAGAAATTCTTTGTACAGAGTTGCGGGAATGTATAATTGATACGGTGTCGAAAAACGGCGGTCATCTTGCCTCAAACCTTGGGGCGGTCGAGTTGACGGTCGCGCTTCACCGTGCATTTTCGTCGCCCTGTGATGCAATTATTTTCGATGTAGGACATCAGTCGTATGCCCATAAACTTATAACAGGGCGGTTTGACCGCTTTGATACACTGCGTACCGAGGACGGTATCTCGGGCTTTATGCGACCCGACGAAAGCGAGCACGACCCATTTGTTACGGGACACAGCAGTAACTCAATTTCGGCGGCATACGGCATCTACCGCGCAAAGGCTATAAAAGGTCAGTCGGGCACCGCGGTTGCGGTTATCGGCGACGGTGCTATGACGGGCGGTCTTGCCTATGAGGCGCTGAACAACGCGGGTAGCGGGCGCAGTAATTTTATCGTTGTACTAAACGACAATAAAATGTCGATTTCCAGAAATGTGGGCGCGCTTGCCCGTTCGTTTACTAAACTTCGCAACCGTCCGCGATATCATACATTTAAATTTGCGGTTGGAAATATTCTTGCAAAAATACCGCTTGTCGGTAAACCGATTAACAACGGAATTTTCCGCTTAAAGGAATTTGTTAAAAGCATCGTTTACAGAAATAATCTGTTTTCTTCACTCGGGTTTAATTACCTCGGTCCTGTTGACGGGCACGATATTGCGGCTATGGAGGCACTTTTTAAGGTAGCGCAGTCGTATACAAGACCGTCACTTGTCCATGTTATAACCACAAAAGGTAAGGGCTACCCTTATGCCGAAAGCAATCCGAAGAACTATCACGGTGTATCGCCATTTGATGTTTCAAAGGGTGCTGACGGTACTAAAAACCACTGTTTTTCCGATGCTGCAGGTCAGACTCTTTGTAAACTTGCCGAAAGTGACCCACGCATATGTGCAGTTACGGCTGCTATGACGGTAGGTACAGGACTTGGCGAGTTTTCAGCGCGCTTTAAAAATCGATTTTTCGATGTCGGCATTGCCGAGGCACACGCCGTAACCTTTTCGGCGGGTCTTGCAACGGGCGGTTTGGTTCCGTTCTTTGCGGTGTATTCAAGTTTTCTGCAAAGAGGTTTTGACCAGATTATACACGATGCCGCGATTGCAAAACTGCCGGTTAAACTGCTTGTCGATAGGGCAGGAATCGTTGGTGAGGACGGCGAAAGCCATCAGGGAATCTTTGATGTGGCGTTTTTATCGACCGTTCCGAATATGAATATATATTCACCTTGCACATATAACGAACTTGAAAAAGTGATTTGTGATACAGCGACGGATGATACGCTTTGTGCAATACGGTATCCGCGCGGCAGTGAAAATAAAAACTTTGAACTTGATATAACAGGCGATTTTACGGTGGTCAACAACGGCGGTAAGGATGCCGTTATAACATACGGTCGACTGTTTTCAAACGCCTTTGATGCCTTTAAAGGCAGTGATGTTGATATAATTAAGATGAATAAGATTTATCCTGTTTGTGAAAATCTTATCGGTAAAATCAAAGAATACAGGACGGTACACTTCTTTGAGGAGGGTATCCGTTCGGGCGGTATTGCCGAGCATGTGGGCGCTAAACTTTCAGAGGCGGGATTTGACGGCAGTTACACCGTACACGCTATTAATTCTGAATTTGTCCCGTCGATGAGCGTTGGCAGAGCACTGCAAAAATACGGACTTGATACCGACGGTATGAAAAGGGCATTGGAGAGATAAGATGAGCGAGAAAAAAAGACTTGATATTGCCCTTACCGAGGGTGGATATGCCGATAGCCGCGAACGCGCAAAGGCACTTATAATGTCGGGCATTGTTTATGTAAATAATCAGAAATGCGATAAGGCGGGCGACACCGTAAAGCCCGACGATGTAATTGAGGTGCGCGGTGATACCCTTAAATATGTAAGTCGCGGCGGACTTAAACTTGAAAAGGCAGTAAAATGCTTTAACCTTGAACTTGACGGCTTGATTTGTGCCGATATCGGTGCATCAACGGGCGGTTTTACCGACTGTATGCTTCAAAACGGCGCTCAAAAGGTGTATTCTATAGATGTGGGTTACGGTCAACTTGCGTGGAAACTCCGCACAGATGAACGCGTTGTAAATCTTGAACGCACCAACTTCAGATATGTTACCAAAGAACAGGTGCCCGACCCGCTTGACTTTGCATCGGTCGATGTTTCGTTTATATCGCTGTCGCTTATACTTCCTGTTATGCGCGAACTTTTGCGCGACGGGGGTCAGGCGGTATGCCTTATAAAACCTCAGTTTGAGGCGGGCAGGGAACAGGTAGGAAAGGGCGGTATCGTCAGGGAACCTTCCATCCATGAAGAAGTCATAAACAACGTCATCGGATACGCCGAGGACAACGGTCTTTATGCT
>JAZREH010000240.1:0-1422 GCA_045660705.1 Acutalibacteraceae bacterium | reverse complement strand
TACGATCCGACTTATTTAATAAAGAACTCGGTTGGTTTCAGGCTGCGGGTAATTTAGGTTTTGTTGTGATAGGTCTTTTGTACGGCGCGGGCGATTTCAAAAAATCTATGTTTTGTGCCATCAATTGCGGTGATGATACCGATTGTACAGGTGCTACCGTGGGTGCCACTTTAGGTATCATTGGCGGTACAAAGGCGATACCTGAAGAATTTAAGACATTTGTCGGCGACAGAATTGTCACTGTTTCGATAAACGGTTCGTATAGCGGTGCGATACCTAAAACCTGTACAGACCTTACGCGACGCGTTGCTGCTTTGGTTCCCGAAATTATGAAGGTAAACGGTGTTGATTTTGAATTTGTTGACGGTGAAAGCGATTTGCCTGCCGAAGAGGTTTCACGGTTTAACAGGGTTTCTGCAACAGATATCTTTACATATTCCCGTTATTCGTATGATATAACACAGTATCGGGCAATGAATGTTAAGGTTGAAATGGATGAAATCCCGCGTGTTAAATGTGGAGATTTAAGAAAAGTAAAACTTACATTTACTACCAAAGAAAATATATACGAACCTAAAAAACTTCAGATACGGCTTATTATGCCCGACGGCTGGACACACGGTGATTATAACCGTTCAATTACGCTTGATTATCCGCAACAGTGGCATAACATTCGCGGTGCAAAAACTATGGAATTTACGGTTTGTGCGGGTGAACATATCGACGCTGTCAACCGTATTTATGCCGAAATTACCTGCCACACTATACCGTATCCTATTATGGTGCCGATTATTTTCGTGGGGTGAAGTTATGTATAAATATTTGTTTTTTGACGACCAACAACTTTATAAAAGAAGTGGTTTAGACCGTAAAATAGCAAAACCCACACTGATTCCCGATTCGGTTTACTGTGATAATGTTTGTCGGACCGACCTTCGCACCCCGTTTGTTTTCAAGTGTGATGACGGGAAATACCGTATGATTTATCAGGGCAAGGTAAAGGATGGTTCAAGCCGCGTATTTCTATCGGTAAGCGATGACGGTATTCATTTTGAACCTCAAGATTTAACCAATGAAATTTATGTGGAAGACCGCGTCGCCAATAACGAACTTTTTCGCATAAAAAACGGTGAAATTGCTGAAATCATAGAGGATACAAAAAGCGTTCCCGAACAGCGGTATAAAATGCTTTTTTGCGATATAGACGATCCTGTGATGACGGTTCACGGGGTAATATATACATCGCCCGATTTAATTCGGTGGACTCTGCTTGAGAGCGATGAATGGAGTGTTGGTGCTGAACCGATAGTTGGCGTTTTCTACAATCGAAAGAAGGATTGCTATACAATAACCCTGCGCCCCGATTGGGGTGTTCGCAGGGTGGGCTATGTCGACACCAAGGATTGGCGTAATTTTTCAGAA
>JAZREH010000239.1:0-1855 GCA_045660705.1 Acutalibacteraceae bacterium | reverse complement strand
AAGAAAGTCTTATAAAGGAAATAATTAAAGAAACTAAAAAATAGTACAAAAATGCTTGAGTCGTGTTTTAACGGCTCAAGTCTTTTTGCGGTTATAAGAACAATTTTTCAAAGGTTGATTTAAAGATTACAACCTCGTCTTTTTCCCAACTTCTTACGGTTTGGGGATTTGTATTATAAAGTCTTGCGAATTCTGATACGCTAAGTCCCTTTTTCTTTCGTAAAGCTTTAATTTGTATACCTTGCCCGTTATATAAAAATTTGTTGTAGTCATCGAGTAACGATTTTATTGGTACACCAAAAAGTTTTGATAATGAAATGAGCTTGTCCCGTGGATAAAAATCGTGGTCGGTGCTTTCGTAGTGAATATATGTTGTTCGGTCTACTCCAATTTTATCGGCAATATCCTTTTGCAGAAGCCCGCTTTTATATCTGTACCATCTTAACTTTTCAGCGGTATGTTTTAGTGTGTTGGGATCAAGTTTTAAAAACTCTATCGCATCTTCTGTGAGTGTCGCTCCGTCTAATTTAAAGTTTAAAATATAAAGCGGTTTATAAATTCTTTTTCCGTTTTGAGTTTTATAAAGTATGTGACAAGTGGAGAGGATTGGTAACACAACCTCTTTATAGGTGGTATACCAAGTGCGATTTTGGTCAAAAACAGGGTCATTTATGCCATTTTCAGACTCTGTGAATGTATAGCATTTTCAATACACCTTGCGGCGTAGGTGGCAAGGCGTATACCTTTATTGTTATTAAAGGTCGATACCGCCTTTATAAGACCGATTGTGCCAATCGAAATCAAATCGTCCTGTTCGTTGTTGGCGGCATAGTATTTTTTTACTATATGTGCCACAAGTCGGAGGTTGTGTTCAATAAGGGTGTTGCGAGCCTCGATATCGCCCGCCGCACTTTTTTCAAGTAGTTCGTTTTCGCGTTTTGCCGAAAGCGGCGGGGGAAAAGACCCCGCACCCGTAACGTGAAGTGCGAGGTAATAGATACTTGCCGCCAATTCTAAAAGCATACTGAAAAACATATAATCACACCTTTAATAAAATACGGTTAAATTTATATGCCTTTTACGGTTTGTCAGTTGCATGTCCGCATAAAAAAGCAAAAAACAGAAATTATCAAAAGAAACAGCAATTTACTGTTTTGTTTTTTTGAATTATAATATTTAGTGGAAGGGTGTTCGTATGTTTTCTTTTCCGATACCCGTATTGCTTGCGATGACTGTTTCCGCATTCTCTTAACCTGTTTCTTGCGGGTGTGTTGCCGTCGGCGGTTATGTTCCCGATAATAAATCTTTGTCCGATGATTTTGTCAATGATAACGGCGATGATAATTTTCCGCGAGCGCCTTTCGCTTACAAGGTGGATAGGACTGATTGTCGGAATAATGGCTACAATTTGTGTCAGCGGTGTTATTAAAATCTGATTAGAGCATAAACAGTAAGTTGCTGTTTTAAAATAAAACAATTTTTAAGGAGAGCGATTTATATGTATAAGGACGTTCAGAAAAAGTTTATGACCTATTTTTGCGGTGACCCAGAATACTATCGCGACTATAAGTATCTGCAGGACGAAATGACAGTTCTTAAAAACCCGCATAAGGGTTGGTACTGGCACTATATTGATAACGGGCTTTCAAGGCGTGTTATAAGAAACGGTGTATCGGTATATCCATACCGCAATGATGATTTTGATATAAATACTTTCCCAGGTATGCACCACCTGTATCTGCGTATTGACTGGTCGGATATCGAGGTGGCTGAGGGTGTCTTTGACTGGTCGGAGATCGAGCGAATTTTTGACCTTTACGGGAAACAAGGATACAGATTCAGTTTTCGTCTTTGC
>JAZREH010000238.1:0-2387 GCA_045660705.1 Acutalibacteraceae bacterium | reverse complement strand
GGTGTTTTTCGGTTTTGCGGTCAGGTCAACCGATACCTTTTTGTTGCCCGTTGTTGCAACACTTGAACGCCCGAGGAAGTATCCGCAGATGCAGGTCGTGGACAGTACAATTACTGTCGCCATAACAAGTGCGAAGATTTTAAGACCGCGGCTTGCGGGGCGGTAGTCGTCAATAGGGGAGGTGGGGGTGTAGTTTACCTTGTTCCACGCAGTAGGCGGTGTGTATGGTGGCGAGGGTGCTTGCTGTGCGGTTGTATAGTTTGTGTTCTCGTTCCCGTCGGGCGTTGGATTTTCACCGTAAACGGGCGGGAAATCGGGGATTTCGTTATCGGTAGCGGGCGCACCGTTATCTGAATAATCGGTCTGTTCGGGTACGGTGTTTTCGGTGTCGAAAATTTCGCTATTTTGGTTGTTGTCGTTAAGCATAATATAATCCTTTCTGTGCTCTTAATATCCTAACGGCAGAGTCACTTCAAATACAGTATATTCATTTTCACGGCTTGAAACCTTAATGGAGCCGCCGTGGGTTTTCACAATAGTTTTTACAATATAAAGTCCAAGCCCAGTACTGTTTTTGTTGGCTGAACGCGATTTGTCAACCTTGTAAAACCGTTCAAAGATATTTACAAGTTCGGCTTGCGGGATACCTTTCCCCGTATTTTTGATGGAGAAAACCATTCGTTTTGAATCAAGGCGCAACGCAAAATCAATGTTGCCGCCGTCATCTGTAAATTTAATTGCGTTGTCAACAAGGTTGTATACAACCTGATGAATCAGGTCGCGGTCGGCGCTTATGGTGACATTAGGTATTGTATCAAGACCCGTTATGTCAAGCGACTGTCTTTCAATCCGCTGTTCCTGACCGATAACAATGTTTATCAGTAATTCCCTGAAATCAAAGTTTTCGGTTTTAAGCACGAATTCGCCTGATTCAAGTTTGGAAACATTAAGCATCGCCTGAACCATACGCGAAAGGCGTTTTACCTCGTCAGAAACAATTTCAAGGTAATATTTTTCCTTTTGGGGTTCAATCGTGCCGTCGATAATGCCGTCAATAAATCCGCCGATAGTAGTCATCGGGGTTTTAAGTTCGTGCGAAATATTGGCAACAAAACTTTTTCGCATATTTTCAAGTTGCGTAAGCGAGTTGGTCATCTGATTAAAAGAAACAGCAAGTTCGCCGATTTCATCATCACTTGTTACGGGAATACGCCTTGAAAAGTCGCCCTTTGCCATAGCTTTAGCCGCCTCCGACATAAGGCGTAGCGGCTTTGCCATACGGTAGGTGATACCGTACAAGGCAAAAAACATAAGGATAAGCGGAATGACGGCGGAAAGCAGATATATTTTTACAGTATCCTTTATGAGGGTTTCGGTAGCCGACATGGGTGCCGCCGCAACCACCGTTCCAATACTGTCCTCGCCTATCACAATGCTTTTCGCGGCAACATAGTGTGGGTTGCGGTAAAGGTCAAGTGTTGAAACCTCATGAAAAGCGCCGCTTTTGGCACGCTCAATAAATTCCGACGGCAGTATAGAACCCGAATGGTCACACAAAGCATCTGAACCCCACTTTTCGCAGGCGCAGATCCTTATGGTGCCTGTAGGATCGGTGAAATAGATATCAATATCCGAAAAATCGGCAAGATTTTTCATAATAAAGTATATCTCGCGCTCGCCGTTGTGACTTGATGGACTTTCGACCGCCACACCGACAAAATCGCTGACCGAAGTACAGGTTTTGTTAAGGGTAGCATAGTTTGAATCGGCAATATTCTTGCTGAACACAAAGACCATTATCATCATCATTACGGTAAGACTGAAAAGAACAATAAAGGCGGTTGCAAGAAAGTATTTCTTAAAAAGCCGTTGCTTTAACATTATTTTACCTCGAATTTATATCCGACGCCCCAAACGGTTTTGAGCGACCATTCGTTGGATACATTTTCAAGTTTTTCGCGAAGACGCTTGACGTGGACATCGACGGTGCGCGAATCACCGTAATAGTCAAATCCCCATACCTCGTCAAGAAGTTGGTCGCGCGTGTAGACACGGTTTGGGTTGCTTGCAAGATGGTACACAAGTTCAAGTTCCTTTGGCGGTGTGTCAACCCGTTTGCCGTCGACCGTAAGTTCGTAATTGGTAAGGTTTATACACAGCTTGTCAAATCGTACCTCTTTGATTTCGTTTGATTTATCGTTATCGTTTGTCCTGCGAAGCACAGCCTTTATGCGGGCAATTACCTCTTTGGTTTCAAACGGTTTGCTGACATAATCGTCGGCACCGAGTTCAAGCCCCAGTATCTTATCAAAGGTTTCGCCCTTTGCGGTAAGCATTATTATCGGTACATCGTTTGTCTTTCGTATTTCGCGGCATACCTGCCAACC
>JAZREH010000237.1:0-1528 GCA_045660705.1 Acutalibacteraceae bacterium | reverse complement strand
GGTCCGTATGTTCCGTGGAGTTGCCCTGTAACCCCAAGCCATTGGATGTGCCTTGACGGTACCTTTTATGTTGAAGACGGCGTGCCGTATATGATTTTCTGCCACGAATGGCTACAGACCAAGGACGGCGAGATGTGTGTTATCAGACTGTCTGACGACCTTAAACACGCTGTGGGTGAGCCGCGCGTACTCTTTACGGCATCACAGCCGCACTGGGCAAAGAGTGAGGGTGATTGCTTTGTTACCGACGGACCGTTTATGCACCGTACACCTGACGGCAAACTGATTATGATATGGTCAAGTGTTGATAAAAATGATAACTATGTCGAGGCGGTAGCCGTATCGTCAAATGGCTCAATAAACGGTGATTGGACACACTGTCAGAATCTTGTTTTTGATTCTGACGGCGGTCACGGAATGCTTTTTTATGACCTCGACGGAAAACTTCATCTGTCGCTTCACAGTCCAAACACCCCATACGGTAGCGAAAGAACAAAGATTTTCGATGTTGAGGAAATCGCTGAGGACCCATATCTTTCGATAAAAAAGTAATATAAACTGAATGGTCATAATAAATGTAATATAAAAATCCGTCCATCCGTAAACTTCGGATGGGCGGTTTTCTTATATCAGAACAGGTTGTATCTGTCTGCCGTCGAGTGCGGCTTCAACGGTTTTTGGTATTTGTTTAAAATCACATATAAGCGAGGTTGCTTTCGAGTGCGGGTCATCCTGACCGTAGGGTACGAAAAATATATTCTTTGTGTTTTGTAAAAGTCCTATGTTTTTTGACGATGCGCCGAGTGCGTCATTGGTTGCGATTCCTAAAACTACGGGTTTGTTGTTGCGAAGATGCGCCTTTACCGCCATAGTAACAGGCGTGTCGGTTATGCCAAGAGCGATTTTTGCGGCGGTGTTGCCTGTGCAGGGCGCCACCACCAGTATATCAAGCAGGTTTTTAGGTCCTATCGGCTCGGCGGCGGGGATATCGTGAATGACTGCCCTACCGCAGAGGCTTTCAACCTTTTCAATAAGGTCGGCGGCTTTGCCGAAACGGGTATCGCTTCGGTATACAATATCCGACATTATGGGAACGAGTTTTATATTTTCGTTCTTTGAAAGTTCCTCTAAAACCTGCACCGATTCTGCTATGGTGCAGAAAGAACCGCAAAGCGCGTATCCGATAGTTACAGATTTCATATATTTTCTCCTTCAAGAAGTTCGGTTATTACATCAGAAAGTATCTGTCCGGCTGTTTCGGGCGCCACCTTACCCGGTAGTGCTGGAAGTTTTATAATACCGCTTTGTTTTTCCTCAAAAGCCGACATACAACCCTTGCTTGAAAGGTCAAAAACCGTCTTTTCAGAGAGTTTTTCTGCAAGTCCCGACAAAACGGGGGCGTCAACTGTGTTGAATATTATATCAAAGCGGTCAAGGTGCAGCGGTATATCACAGGTTTTTATAAATGACATACCCATCGTGTCGATATAGGCAAGGTCGCCTGCCTTTCGTGCGCTGACTGTAACAT
>JAZREH010000236.1:0-1182 GCA_045660705.1 Acutalibacteraceae bacterium | reverse complement strand
TTTTTTTCCTGTTCTGACAGGTTTTACGATAACCTTGCAATACTGCTTGATTTTGTTCAGTCGCCCTATTTCACACAGGCGACCGTCGAAAAAGAGCAGGGCATTATCGGTCAGGAAATACGGATGTACGACGACAGTCCTGCTTGGCGCGTAATGTTCAATATGCTTCTGAATATGTATACGAACCACCCTGTAAGGATTGATATTGCGGGCACTACCGAATCGATTGCTAAAATCGATGCCGAACTGCTTTATAAATGTTATGACACATTTTATAATCCTGCCAATATGTTTATCTGTATTGCGGGAAATGTTGATGCGGATAAGATTCTTGCACAGATTGATGCGGCTGTTTTAGAGCATGAGCCTGTAGAGATTACACGCGGTACTTTTGACGAGCCGAACGGCGTGCGCGAGCATTATGTTGAGCAGAATCTTGCCGTTTCAATGCCGATGTTCTGCTACGGTTACAAGCAGGATATCACCACCCCTGAACGAAGTCTTAAAACCAAGGTTTGTATGGCATTGCTTCTTGAGGCAATTTGCGGTGAGGCTTCGCCCCTTTATGCAAAACTTGTGCGCGAGGGTCTTATCAATGATGAGTTTGAGGCGGAATACTTTAACGGCTACGGATATGCAACCGTTATCTTTGAGGGTGAATCCACCGACCCGAAAAGGGTTGCCGCCGCGATTGATGAGGAGATTGCGCGCATAAAGGTCGAGGGTATTGACCGTAAACTGTTTTCGGCGGTTAAGTGCGCAATGTACGGCGAGGCAATTCGCCGCTTTAACAGTATTGACGGTCTTGCAACACAACTTGTTGAGTGTGCGATGTGCGACTATGACCTGTTTGAGGAGATTAAACTGCTTAAAACGGTGACGATTGACGATGTATTTAAGCGCCTTTCGGCACTTGACAGTAATAACACCGTACTTTCGGTGATATCACCAAAGGAGAAATAATATGCAGGAAATAATCTATAATGTTACGATTTTCGGTCTTGAACTTAAAATTAAACCTGTGGCGTTTACCATTCCTATCGGTGACGGCTGGCAGATATACTGGTACGGCATTTTAATTGCGCTTGGATTTTTGCTTGCCTTAATCTACGGAATAAAATACGCTCCGCGCTTTAATATTGATGTTGACCGTATGCTTGATGTAGTGCTGGTCACAACCCC
>JAZREH010000235.1:0-5135 GCA_045660705.1 Acutalibacteraceae bacterium | reverse complement strand
ACCGCTTGGCCTCCGACTTTCATCCACAAAACAAGCGATAACATTTCGTCAGATAAAACGGGAGATGAATCGGTAACCGAATATATTTCCTTATAATCGGTATCGCCGTCCCCGTTTCTGACAGACATAATCATACCCTGTTTTTTAATGTCACCGCGACCGAAAGGCACCGTGACACGGCAACCTGCAAGGGCTTTGTCGGCAAGGTTTTCGGGCACAGCATAACTGTACCGCCTGTCGAACATAACAGCGGCGCCGTCTATTACGATTTCGGCAATTATGCGTGCCATTGCGCCGCCCCCTTTTCACAGCACTTTATCAGATAAGGTCCTTTTCGCAGGCGAGTTTGTTGATTGCAATGCTTACGGGTTTTTCGATAAGGATTTCCTCACGTTCTTCGGCTTCCTTTGAAACCTCGCGTGCGCATTTTGCAACATCGCTTACAAGGCGGTAACGGTTTTCATAGTTTTCGATAAGTTTTCCAATTGCGGGGTTTAACATAGTTAATGCATTTCCTTTCAGTTTAAAAAAGATTTAGAATTTATTTCAGAACCGAGTCAATCAACGGTTGTTGACGGTCGGTTTTGAGTCGGTCACAGCGGACAACGGTAACAAGGTCTGCTACCGCCTCGCTTAAAACATCGTTTACTACGATGTAGTCGTATTTGTGTGCCTCGCCGATTTCGCGAAGTGCCTCACCAATGCGTTTTTCGATTACTTCAGGTGTTTCGGTACCTCTGCCACTAAGCCGTGCTTTAAGTACGGCAAGTGACGGCGGCATTATAAACACGCTTACAGCCTCTGGGAGTTTTTCCCGTATCTGTGCGGCGCCGTTTACATCGATTTCGATTATCATATCCCTGCCCTCGGCAATGCATTTTTCGACGGGTGCTTTGGGCGTGCCGTAGTAGTTTCCGACAAACACATTGTGTTCTAAAAGTTGGTCGGCGGCAAGCATAGACTCAAACTGTTCGCGGGATATAAAGTTGTATTTTTCGCCCTCAATTTCACCCTCACGCATAGGACGGGTGATTGAGGAAATTGAAAAAGCGACATCGGGACAGATTTTGAAAAACTCCTTTAAAACGGTGTCTTTTCCCGAACCTGACGGTCCCGATACAATAAAAAGTCTGCCCTTATTCATCTTCGTTTTCCTCCTCGATATCATCGGCGTTTTCGTCGGCGATTCGGTTAGCAACCGTTTCGGCGTAGAGGTAGGTCAGTATTATGTGGTCGCTGTCGGTGATTATAACGGCACGGGTGCGGCGACCGTGGGTGGCATCGATAAGCGTGCCGCGTTCCTTGGCGTCCTGTATAATTCTTTTGATTGGTGCTGATTCAGGACTGACAATGGCAATCATACGGTTTGCCGATACCATATTGCCGAATCCGATGTTAACAAGTTGCATATTACTTCACCGCTATTCTATATTCTGTATCTGTTCACGTATTTTTTCGATTTCTGACTTTATATCAACAACCGCTCTGCCGATTTCAAGGTCCTGTGCTTTGGAGCCGATTGTGTTGGCTTCGCGGTTCATTTCCTGAACGATAAAGTCAAGTTTTCTGCCGATGGCACCGCCCTCGCTAAACATTTCGGAAAGTTGTTTTATGTGACTGCGAAGCCTTACCGTTTCCTCGGCAACGGCAATCTTGTCGGCGAAGATAGCGGTCTCGGTAAGCAGACGCTGTTCATCGATTTGAACATCACCGATAAGTTCACGGATTTTTTCCTCAATTCGCTCGCGATGTTCCCGAACGGTCTGGGGCGAGCGTTCCTCGATAAAGGAAACAAGACCGAGAATCGCATCCGAGCGGTCGGTGACATCCTTTACAAGGCGTTCACCCTCAACCGCGCGCATCGAAACAAAGTTTTCGAGTGCCTCACCCGCAACGCCTAAAACGGCGGCAGATACCTGCTGGGCATCGGTTTCGCGGCGGCGTGCGGTAAATATTTCGGGATTGCCCGCAAGTAGCGACACCTTAACATCATCTTTAATTTTGTATGTCTTTGCAAGGTTGTGCAGTGCCGTTACATACGCATCGGCATATGCGCGGTTTATTTCAAGTTCCACAGCGTTTTCGCGGCGGTCGTCGATAAGTACCGAAACCTCAACCTTTCCGCGTGTTACCCTGTCCCTTATAAAGCCTTTGAGTTGCTCCTCCAAAAACATATACGCCCGCGGAAGACGGGAAGAAAATTCAAAATATCTGTGGTTTACCGACTTGATTTCAACCGTGATATCAAGTCCCGATACCGTCTGTTTTGCCCGACCGAAGCCGGTCATACTTGTAACCGTAGCAATCAACCCCTAAAACACTTAATATTATTATGGCATAAAAATCCATAATACAATCCATAATATTATAACAAACAAATGTGCTTTTGTCAATAAAAACACAGTTTTTAAGGGTTGACAGACCGAAAATGTGGTGGTATATTAAAAAATCATAATCAAACTTTTAAGAGGGGATTTTTTATGAAGAAACAGTTGACCTTTAAACTTGTCTTTTCGGGACTCTTTGCGGCAGTGGTCTGTATAATGACAATGATTTCAATACCGCTTTCGGCTACGGGATACGCAAACCTCGGTGACTGTTTTGTTATACTTTCGGGTGTGGTGCTCGGACCCGTTTACGGACCGCTTTCGGCGGGTGTGGGTTCAATGCTTGCCGATTTGTTTTTGGGATATTCGGTATATGCACCCGCTACATTTGTTATCAAGGGTGTAATGTCACTCGCTGTGGCGCTGATTATCGGCAAAAAAACACCGTCATCGGGCGTGACAGCAGCACTTAAAATGGCTTTGGTGGCAGTACTTGCCGAGGTTATTATGCTGGCGGGATATTTCGCCTTTGAATCGGTGCTCTACGGTGTTAAAACTGCACTTGCGGCGGTACTTGGCAATTCCTTGCAGGGCGTTGTCGGTACGGTGTCGGCGACAATTGTTTGCACCGTGCTTTCGGCATCGGGCGTTATGTCAAGAATCAAATCAATGTTGGGGAAACAGTAAATATGCCGCTTACCGAAAAACCTGTGTATATTCACGAGCCGACCGACCTTCAGTGCGGACAGGCGGTACTTGCAATGCTGTCGGATAAAAGTGTCGATGAAATAATTTCAATTGTCGGTACCGACCGCGAAACCACATTAAGTGATATGAAACGCGCCCTGACATTTTGCGGTATTGAATATAAAAACGAAAGGGTGCAGTTTAATACCGTTTCCGACCTGCCGCGTGTCGCGGTGTTGAGCCTTGAAACACCCCGTTGTTGGCATTGGTCGCTGTATTTTGACGGTACGGTTTATGACCCCGAACACGGTGTGCTGTCCGATTTGCCTGAATGCAACCGAAAATATTATTGGGAAATTATAAAGTAGAATGTGCGGTGTAATTTGCACCGTGCATTTTTTATGCTCTGTGCGGCAAAATATTTCTGGTGATAAAATGAAAAAGAACATTTCGAAAACATTAAAGGTGTCGGGAATAGGCGTAATAATAGGCCTTGTAAACGGAATGCTCGGTGCGGGCGGAGGAATGATTGCGGTGCCGATGCTGTCGAAACTCGGTCTTGATGCAAAGTCGGCGCACGCCAATGCAGTAGCGGTAATACTTCCGATAACGGCGGTCAGTGCTGCTCTCTACCTTTATAAAGGATATGTGGATATAGGTTCGGCGTGGGTTTATATGCCGACAGGGGTTGTGGGTGCTGGAATCGGCACACTTGTGCTTAAAAAGATTTCACCCGTATGGCTTAAGCGGATTTTTGGCGGATTTATGGTCTATGCAGGCGTGCGCCTGCTTTTAAAGTGACGGTAGCCGCCCTTTTAGCAGGGCTTTTTTCGGGAATAATAGGTGCTATGGGTCTTGGCGGAGGCGCGGTGCTGATAATATATCTTGCTGTCTTTACCGAAACGGCGCAACTGAAAGCACAGGGGATAAATCTGCTGTTTTTTCTGCCCGACGGACTTATTGCGGTTATAATATATGCAGTAAAGCGTAAAATTAAGTGGAGAACGGTACTCTTTATGGCGGCGGGCGGTGTCGCGGGTGCAGTTTTAGGACTTTTGCTTGCGGATACTTTGGGCGGGAATTTAACAGCAAAACTGTTTGGCGCATTGCTTGTTTTCCTCGGCACAAAGGAACTCTTTTTCAGGAAAAATAAAAAAGTAAATAAGCCCTTGAAAAAAGGGTGAAAAGGTGTTATACTTGAAAAAAGAATAAATGTTCGACAGGAGGATTTTTTATGGCAAAAGCGCCCCTGACCGAAAAACAGGCACAGGTTTATCAGTTTCTTGTAAAGCAACTCGGCACTGGGATTCCGCCCACTGTCCGCGAAATATGTAATGAAACGGGGATTAAGTCGACCTCTACGGTGCACGGTATTTTAAGTGCGCTCGAGGATAACGGTTATATAATCCGCGACCCCCGCAATTCACGGGCGATCCGTCTGGAGGCGGAGTTTGATTCGTCTATGGTTCCTCTGATTGGTCGCGTTACCGCGGGTCAGCCGATACTTGCGGTTGAGCAGATTGAGGATTATATGCCATATCCTACCCGCGATGCCGAGGGACTTTTTGCACTTCGCGTTGTAGGTCTTAGTATGCGCGATGCGGGTATCCTTGACGGCGATGTGGTTTTCGCCGATAAAAACGCCCCCTGCCGAAGCGGAGATATCATAATCGGTATGGACGGGGAGGAAGCAACTGTAAAACGCCTGCTCATTAAGGATGACGGCACCGTTGTCTTTATGCCTGAAAACCCCGATTTCAGTCCGATTTATCCCGAAAAACCGCTTGTTCTCGGTAAGGTTGTCGGCAGTTTCAGGAGATATTGATGGGTACCGTTACAAAATTTGTTGAAATATTCACCGACGGCGCCTGTTCGGGGAACCCCGGACCCGGCGGCTGGGGTGTGGTTATGCGTTACGGCAATCACGAAAAGGAACTTTCGGGCGGGGAGGATAATACCACCAATAACCGTATGGAACTTACCGCCGCGATTGAGGGACTTTCGGCACTTAAAGAACCCTGCCGCGTTCGGCTTGTGACCGATTCAAGGTACCTTGCCGACGGCATTGATAAGGGTTGGGCGAAAAGTTGGCAGAATAACGGCTGGCGAAAGGCGGATAAA